>NZ_JBHXLV010000010.1:0-61496 GCF_042721685.1 Streptomyces sp. NPDC058459
CCGGTGGAGTTTCTGACTGATGAGCAGGCCGAGGCGTACGGGACGTTCACCGAGGTGCCCACGCGCCCGGAGCTGGAGCGGTTCTTCTTCCTCGACGATGACGACCGCGACCTGATCGCGCTGCGTCGTACGGACGCGCACCGCCTGGGGATGGCGGTGCAGATCGGCACGGTCCGCTACGTCGGCCGGTTCCTGGGTGAGGACCCGCTCGCGGTCCCGTGGGAGATCGTGGAGTACCTGGCCGGGCAGCTCGGCATCGAGGACGCCTCGTGCGTGAAGCGGTACCCGGAGCGCCGGTCGACGGTGTACGAGCACGCGGCGGAGATCCAGGAGCGGTTCAGCTACCGGGACTTCAACGACCGCAGGTGGGGCCGGGAGTTCCGCAGTTTCCTGTACGGGCGGGCGTGGACGCACGCCGCGGGGCCGGTGGCGCTGTTCAACCACGCGGTGACGTGGCTGCGCCGGCGCCGGGTGCTGTTGCCCGGCGTCTCGGTGCTGGCCCGGCAGGTGTCGGAGGCCCGTACGGCGGCCGAGCGGCACCTGTACGAGGCGGTGGCCCGTGCCGCGGACCGTGCCGATCCCGCGCTCGCGCCCGCGTTGGCGGCGCTGCTGGAGGTGCCGGAGGGCAGGCGGGTCTCGGAGCTGGAGCGGCTGCGCACGCCGCCCGTGAAGACGACGGGCACCGCGATGGTGCGGGCCATGGAACGGGTGGAGGAGATCTCCGCCTTCGCCCTGGGGCGCGTGAATCTGTCCCGGGTTCCGGTGAACCGGCTGTCCACGCTGGCCCGGTACGGGCAGCTGAGCAAGGCGCAGACGATCGAGCGGGCACCGGAGCCGCGGCGGACCGCGCTGCTGACGGCGGTGGTGCGCCAGCTGGAGGCGCAGGCGGTCGACGACGCCCTCGACCTGTTCGCGCTGCTGATGGCGACCCGGCTGATCAGCCCCGCCCGCCGGGCGTCGGACCGGGACCGGTTGGCGATGCTGCCGCAGCTGGAGAAGGCGGCGCGCGTCCTGGCGAAGGCGTCGAAGATCCTCACCGAGGAGCTGGACCTGGTCGCTGAGGCGGGCACCGACCTGGACATCGCCGCGCTGTGGAGGGCGGTGGAGGAGGCCGTGCCGCGTACGGCGGTGGCCGGGGCGGTCGCGACCGTGGAGGCCCTGGTGCCGGAGGAGGACGGGTCGGCCGAGGCGGCGATGCGCGAGAAGCTCGCGCTGCGCTGCAACACGGTGCGCCCGTTCCTGTCGCTGCTGGGCGAGTCGGACGCGCTGGACGCGGCCCCGGCCGGGCGGCGCATCCTCAAGGCGGTGCGCCGTCTGCCCGCGCTCTCGCGCCGCCGGGTCAAGGACCGGCCGCTGCTGCCCCGCGAGGTCGACGCCGAGCTGGTGCCGGCGATGTGGAAGCGGGCGGTGTTCTCCAACGCCAAGTTGCCGCAGGGCACGGTCGACCGCGACGCGTACGTGGTGTGCGTGCTGGAGCAGCTGCACCGCGCCCTGAACCGGCGCGACGTGTTCGCCGCCCCGTCCAACCGGTGGGCGGACCCGCGCGCGAGGCTGCTGGACGGGCCGCGGTGGGCGGCCATGAGCGCGGACGTACTCGCGGGCCTGAGCCTGTCTGAGGACGTCGGCGAGCACCTGGCCCAGCTCGCCCGGGGGCTGGATGCGGCCTGGCGGCAGATGGCCGACCGGCTCGCCGAGGCCGGGGACGAGGCGAAGGTGGAGATCGTCGTCCCCGACGGCGGCGGCCGGGCCAAGCTGTCGGTGGACAAGCTGGGTGCAGTGGGTGAGCCGGAGTCACTGACCTGGCTGAGGACCACCACGGAGGCGATGCTCCCCAGGATCGACCTGCCGGACCTGTTGTTCGAGGTCCACTCCTGGACCGGGTTCCTCGACGCCTTCAAGCACGTCTCCGAGAGGCCCACCCGCATGGAGGCGCTGCTCGTCTCCCTGGTCGCGCTGCTGGTCTCGGAGAGCTGCAACATCGGGCTGACCCCGGTCATCGACCCGGAGAACAAGGCGCTGGCCCGCTCGCGGCTGTCCCACGTCGACCAGAACTACCTGCGCGCGGACACCATCGCCGCGGCGAACGCGGCGCTCATCACCGCCCAGGCCCGCATCGAGCTGGCCCAGATGTGGGGCGGCGGGCTGCTCGCCTCCGTCGACGGCCTGCGCTTCGTCGTCCCTGTCAAGAGCATCAACACCGCGCCCTCGCCTAAATATTACGGGTACAAGCGGGGCCTGACCTGGCTAAACGCCGTCAATGACCAGGTCGCTGGGATCGGCGCTATGGTCGTGCGCGGCACCCCGCGCGACAGCCTGTACACGCTGGACACCCCTCTCAACCTCAACGGCGGGGTGAGGCCGGAGATGGTGGCGACCGACAACGCCTCGTACTCGGACATGGCGTTCGGCCTGTACAAGATGCTCGGCTTCCGCTTCGCGCCCCCCGCTTCCGCGACCTTGCCGATCAGCGGTTCTGGCGGGCCGACCTTCCCGACGGAGAGACGCCGGCCGCCGGGTACGGGCCGCTGGAGGCCATCGCCCGCAACAAGGTCAACCTGAAGCGCATCGAGACGCACTGGCCAGACATGCTCCGCGTCGCCGGGTCCCTGATCACCAACCAGGTCAGGGCGTACGACCTGCTGCGGATGTTCGGCCGCGAGGGCCACCCCACCCCACTCGGTGCCGCGTTCGCCGAGTACGGCCGCATCGACAAGACCATGCACCTGCTCGCCCTGGTCGACCCGGTCGACGACACCTACCGGCGGCTGATGAACCGGCAGCTCACCGTCCAGGAGTCCCGCCACCGCCTCGCCCGCGCGATCTGCCACGGCGGCCGGGGCCAGATCCGCCAGGCGTACCGCGAGGGCCAGGAGGACCAGTTGGCCAGTCTGGGACTCGTGCTCAACGCCGTGGTCCTGTGGAACACCCGCTACTTGGACGCTGCCGTCGCCCGGCTCCGTGCCGAGGGCCACGACATCAAGGACGAGGACGTCGCCCGGCTCTCCCCGCTCAAGGACCGGCACATCAACTTCCTGGGCCGCTATCTGTTCAACATCAAGGCCGGCGGACCCGGTCAGGGCCTGCGCCCCTTCCGGGACCCGGAGGCTGTCGAGGATGACGAGGATTGACGGCGGCGCACCCGGCCCGCTGGGCCACTCGTTACAGCGCCCTCTTATGGTCGTGCCTGCGTGGGCAGCGTGAGAACTTCGGCTCCGTTGTCGGTGATGGCGATGGTGTGCTCGCTGTGCGCGGTCCGGCAGCCTGTCGCGCTGCGCAGCGTCCAACCGTCGGCGTCGGTGACGAGTGTGGCAGTGTCGGCCATGACCCAGGGCTCCAGGGCGAGCAGCAGTCCGGGGCGCAGCTTGTATCCGCGGCCGGGCCGTCCGGTGTTCGCGACGTGCGGGTCCTGGTGCATGGTCGAGCCGATGCCGTGGCCTCCGAACTCGGTGTTGATCGGGTAGCCCGCTTCGCTGAGGACCGTGCCGATGGCGTGGGAGAGGTCGCCGATGCGCGCCCCCGGCTTGGCGGCGGCGATGCCGGCGGCGAGTGCACGTTCGGTCGTCTCGATCATCGCAACGCTCTCCGCCGGCCTGGCCTTGCCCACCAGAAAGCTGATCGCGGCGTCCGCTGCCACCCCGCCCCTGGCTACGGCGAGGTCGAGAGTCAACAGATCCCCGTCTGCCAGCGTGTAGTTGTGAGGCCGCCCGTGGAGCACTCCGTCGTTGACGGCCGTGCAGATGTAGTGCCCGAACGGGCCTCGCCCGAAGGAAGGCGCGTAGTCCACGTAGCAGGACTGCGCTCCCGCCTCGGTGATCATCTCCTTGGCCCACTGGTCGATGTCCAGCAAGTTCGTCCCGACCGTGCTGCGCTGCTTCAGCGTGTGCAGGATGGTTCCGACCAGGGCGCCGGTGTCTCTCGCCCGCTCAAGCCGCGCGGAGTTCAGGATCTCAATCATGGGGGACCTCTCATGTGCGTCCAATAACTATCCCGGTATAACTGTACCGGTATTAGAATGGGGTCATGGTCAGGTTGCCGCTCACCCCCGCCGAGGTAGAACGCGGACAGCGCCTTGGCGCCCTGCTCCGCCGAGCCCGGGGCTGCCGCTCGATGCTGGACGTGGCGCTCGCTTCGCACATCTCGCCGGAAACTCTGCGGAAGATCGAATCCGGCCGTGTGGCTACCCCTGCCTTCCCGACCATCGCAGCGATCGCCGACACCCTCGGCCTGTCTCTTGACGCCGCCTGGGCCGAGATTAGCCAGGCGGAGCGAACCGTCGAGGATCAGTCGGTCCTGCCTGTCACACGGCATCCATCGCTGGTTTCGTAACACCCACCCCACATCAAGTACGCATGAGCCAGTGAGCTTGTCCGTGGCCTCGTCAAGATCACCGGCGCAGAGCCACCGGCGAACGGCGATGTGCACGAGACCGGCCAGTGCGATCGCCACCGTGACCCCGGGCGCCCAGGCCCTCGAAGGGGCTCCTCGACCTCCTGGCGAGCAACCAGCCTCCCCAGGAGCGCTGACTCCTGCTGGCGATGAGCGCGGTGTGCCACCGGCTGCCGGGTCGTCAAAAAACCTTCGTTTTCTGAAGATCGCCGGGCCGGGACCCGCACACCCCCGGGAGCCTTCAAAAACCCCTTCAACAACCTGGGATATTCAAGAACCCCGGACCACCGTTTTCTAACATGATCCGGGGTCATGAGTGACCTTCTGGAGCCGTCCGGCCGCCCCGAACTCCTCGTCGCCGAACCCCTCATCCGCACCGAGATCAAGATCGGGTACGCCCGGGTGTCGAGCGGCGGGCAGAAGCTCGACCGGCAGATCGACGCACTCACCGCCGCAGGGTGCCGGAAGATCTTCGCGGACAAGAAGTCCGGCAAGAACGCGCTCCGCCCGGAGCTGAAGGCGTGTCACGCCTTCCTCGACGCTGGCGACACCCTCGTGGTCCCCTCGCTCGACCGCTACGGCCGCAGCCTCCAGAACCTCATCAACATGGTCGCCGAACTCCGCACCCGCGGCATCGGGTTCACCTCGCTGCACGAGAACCTCGACACCACCACCCCCGGCGGCCGGCTCGTCTTCCACGTCTTCGCCGCCCTCGCGGAGTTCATCCGCGAACTCATCGTCATCGGCACCAACGAGGGCCTGGCCGCCGCCCGCGCCCGCGGCCGAGTCGGCGGACGTCCCAGCGTCGCCACCGAGGAAGTCATCAAGGCCGCCCGCGACCTACTGCCCGACCCCGGACGCTCCATCACCTCGATCGCCAAACTCCTCGGTGTCTCCCCAGGCACCCTCTACAACCACATCCCCGACCTCCGCGAACTGCGGGCGACCGGAGCCGTCCCCCACCAGCTCGACGCCGCGGAACGGTGACCCGTGCCGATCCGACCCGAGAACCGCGACCGGTACCCCGCCGACTGGCCGGAGATCTCCAAGACCATCAAGAATCGCGCGGGCTAGCGGTGTGGATGTGAGGGCGAGTGCGGACGCGGCACCCACCCCGGCCGGTGCCCCAACCGGCATGGACAGCCCGCGTACGGCACCGCCTCGCGCGTCGTCCTGACCACCACCGCTCACCTCGACGCGCGCCTATCGGTAACGCGGGCTATCGGAACCTGCGGAATGGTGACGAGTGTTCCGCGATGGCCACGGGACGATGGTTAGGTCTGGGTGTCGGTCTGTTCGAGGGCGTCGACAAGGTCCTCGACCAGCCTCTGGTGCTGGTTTCGCTCGACCTGCCGTGCTGGGCTGGTCAGGACCAGCGTCTTTGCCTGTCCAAGGGCCTCGGGTCCAGCACCCAGCAGTTCGCGAGTGACGAGGATGGAGTCCATCACGCTGATCCCACGGGCGCTCAGCATCTCCTGGATGGATGTCATCTCCGTGCCCGTTGTCAGCAGAGGCCGGAGCTCGGTGGTCAGAGCCGTAAGCCGTGCTGCTCTTTCGGGATCGAGTCCAGTGAGTGCCATTGTTCAGCCCTCCTCAGGCGCAAGGTGCTCGCCTGCGGGGTGGGCAATGACAAGGCCAGCGCTGACGGCTTGTCTGTCGTTGATCCCGAGGTGGTGGATGAAGGCCCAGGTGTCGAGCTGGTCGCTCGCCCAAGTGGGGTCGTATGCCGCGGTGGGAAGCTGCGGTATGCGCTTGCGGCCCGCTTCGTCCAGGCAGTAGGGCTCCTCAAAAGCGTTGATCCACTTCGGGAGAGCAAGGGTGTATCGCTCCTGGGCTTCGGCCGCGGTGGTTCCGAGGTAGGTCGCGATCTGTTCCCAGGAGCTACCGCGTTCAACTTCGTAGATGACGGCCGAGGTCAGGGTCTGCTCGGCCAGTTCGATGAGTTGCTGGGCTTGGCTGACCCGTCCTGCCATTCCGGTGTCTGTGTCGTGCCGGGTCCCCACAAGCCCGGCGGCGCCTTCGGCCACGTCCTTGGCGTGATCGGAGAGCACAAGACGGGCCAGCCCTTGGCGGGAGTGGGCAGCTCGGTCATCGTCATAGGGGGTCGTCTCGCTCATGAGGAACAGGGTTCCACGCGCACGTGGTCTGCGAATACTGGATATCGCCGGCGGTTGGCATCTGGTCGTTCAGCGGCGGTTGATCTCGGCGGCGTACTCAGGGCTGAAGCCTCCGCGTTCGCGGTCCCAGTTGTCGGCGGTGCTCTGGTGGAAGCCGAGCAGGCGGCTGAAGACGTAGGCCGGCAGTTCGGACGCGATCTCCATCAGCGACGTGTTGCGTGCGACGCGGGGACGGATACCGATCGCCTTGAGTCGGTGACACAGGGTATGCGGGGCCAGCGGCTGGCCTGGGTAGGCGCCGTGGAACAGCCACTTGGGCTCGTCGAGCGGCACGGTGACGGCCAGGCCCTGGCGCTGCCGGGCGAGCTGGCGGATCAGGTCGTCCAGCGGGGCGGACAGTTCGGCGGGTTTCTGGCCGAGCCGCAGGGTGACCTTGTCCCCGTCGTCCGCGACGTGCTCGGTCGTCAGCAGGGTGATGCGGCTGGCGGGCTGGGCGAACAGCAGCAGGAGCAGTCCGGCAGCTCGGTCGGCGGTGCTCAGCTGGTCGTCCTGGACCAGGCGCCGGACCAGGGTCCAGCGCTGGTCCTGGGCGATGACATGGACGGTGAAGTCGCCGTTGTTGATCGGGGCTGTCAGCTGCCGGGTGTATCCGCGCCGGCGGGTCCACAAGAGGAAAGCGCGGACGGAGGAGCGCAGGGCCGGGCCGTGACCGAGCCAGGTGTCGATGTGATCCTGCGTGCACAGAGCGAGGCTGCTTCCGTTCCGGCGCAGCCACTCCAGAAGCCGTACGACATAGCGGACTTCGATCCGGACGCCGTTGGCCTGCCCGTGGGTGACCTGCTTGCCCGCGGGGAGTCGGCGGAAGCGGCGCAGGGGCTGCCAGTTCACGTACGTGCGAAGAAGCCATCGCTCATCCGGGTCCTCGACACGGCCGATGGCCTTGGTGAGCCATTTCTCCAGCTTGGCGAGCTGTTCGTCCCGGGATGGCAGGGCGCCGCCGGCAACCAGCACGGCGCGGATATTGTCCGCGGTGCGGACCGGTGTGAAGCGATCGAGAACCTCGTGGGTGACCGGGCCGGTTCCGCCTGCCAGGGCCTCGAAGATCGCCCGGCGGGCCGGGGTCTTGCGGACCCACCGCAGGACGGTCAGCGGCGGCGGCCGCAGCATAGCCTCCACGACCGGGGCAAGCTCGGCACGGACCTTGCCGTCCGTGCCGGTGAGGGCCTCAGTCAGGTGCCGGCGGGCGGCGCATGCGGCGCATAGACCGAAGTGGAAGCGTCTTTCCAGAGAGCCGCACGCGGTGCACGGACGGCGGGCCGCAGGGTGTTTGGCCCAGCAGGTCTGGCACAACGGCTTCCCGTCCGGCGTCCGGCCGTTGGGGCGGTGGGTCTTCCCGCAGTCCGCACAGGGTTTGCGCGGCACCCCGCAGTAGGAGCACAGCGGCTTGCCTTCCGGGGTGCGGTTGTTCACCCGCCGCGTCTCGGCCCTGTTTGATGAAAAGACAGCCCGCGGTTGCGGCAACGCTCTGCATGTAGCCCTCCTGGAGCTGCTCCATGCAGGTGGTAAACGTGCGTCGATCGACAGGCTTTGCTATGCCGCCCCTCACAGCTTGCGCCACGGGCGCCCCCCTCTGGTTGCCCCTCCCCCAGTGAGCGCAGCATACGGTCCCCCCTCTCCCGCCCGTCCAGCCCCCGTCGCCTCACACTATTGACTGCCACTGACAAGTGGACCGCCACAAGGCGGGACAAGCAATCGGGCATCCCTGCCCTCCGAAAACACAAGGTTGATCTGCACAACCTTGCGCCGACCGCGCAGACGAAACCTTCATCGCGCCGGCCACGGCCGCCGTCCCCTGCAGACTTCTGCGGCACTGGACAAAAGGCAAGGATGCTCGGAGCGGCTTGACGGGCGAACCTCGCTACCGACTCTCGGCTGAGCGCCCTGCCCCTCTGGTTCACGAACAGCGGTCCGTCGGTACGGTCACCGATCGCGGCGAGGGCGAGAGCGGCGGACTGGTCGCTCAGGGGGATCACGTGCTCATCCCTGTCAGTCTTGGGGTAGTCCACGTCGACCTTGTGCTCGTCGAGGTCGACGTCACGCACGTCGAGCGCAAGGGCATCACCGACCCGCAGGTCCCCCTCCCACAGCAGAGCCCACAGCGCTCGGTGCTCGGCGGGGATCGCGTCGTCGTTGGTGAGCCGCACGATCTCCTCGGGCTCAACGACCTCGGCGGCTAGATCAGCACGGTGCCCTCGGCCGGGCCGCTCAGCACGGGCAGCGTCGGCCGCAGCCCGGTCATAGCGCATGGCGCCCGTCGCCGGATCACGGTCAATCGAGTCGACCTGGGCGAGGACCCGCCGGACGGTCGCCGGATTGAGGCCCCAGCGCTCGGCGCACTCTTGGGCAGTAGTGAGATCCATAGCGTTTGACTTCCGCACACCCCGTGCAGAAGTCAAGCCCGCGCCCCCCGGGTTTTGCCTTCACGGCTGGGCCGCATTCGAGGCGTCACAGTTAGGAACACTGCGTCGCCCGCGCAGAGCCCTGGGATCATGGCGGTGTGCGCCCTCTTCACAGATCCAGGATTTGCAGTCACAACGGGGTACATCCCCGTGCCCACCAGTGGGCACGGGACCCGGATCAGGGAGGGACGAGCGGGGAGGGGGAGGATGGAAACAGGGTCCTACGCTGGGCTCTCCGGCATAGTCCCAGGTCAGAAAGGTAAAGCTTTCGGGTTCGAATCCCGTTGGGGGCACCACAGCGGACTTGTCATGAGAGCCCGCCCTGATCCAGGGCGGGCTTTCGTGTTTCCCCACGTCCGGCCATGTCCGGCCACGTCCCGCCCTCGCCCGCCCGCGAGAAGCTCGGTACGGACCACCGCCCCTGCTCTGATACGCTTCTTCAGCGACGTCAGCCCAACAGATGCGCACCTCACCACCGGTGAGAATCGCGTTGGGAGGACCCGCAACCTTGTGCGACACTGTCGTACAGCGCCTGGTCCTGTGGAGCAGTTTGGAGTGCTCGCCACCCTGTCAAGGTGGAGGCCGCGGGTTCAAATCCCGTCAGGACCGCTGAGGTTTCACGTGAAACCTCGTGGCTGGGTAGCTCAGTTGGTACGAGCGATCGCCTGAAAAGCGATAGGTCGCCGGTTCGACCCCGGCCCCAGCCACAGTCGCCCTTCAAGGGCCGAACCCCCTCCAGTTCTGGAGGGGGTTCTTGCGTTTCGGGGGTCCGGTGAAGCGCGGTTGCAGGTGCCCTCTGCGGTACTAGAGTGAAATTCGTCCATTCGTGGGGAAATAACCCAAAGGGGGCGTTTCATGCCCGCCACGAACAGAAAGCGGACGGCTGCCCTGTGTTCGGTCTTCCTGGCCGCCGGTGTCGTCCTCGGTCCGATCGGCTTCCAGCAGGCAGCATCCGCAGCGCCCGCTCAGGCCCACGCCGGCACGACGACCACGGCACCCGCCTCTTCGGGGGACTACAAGCAGGGGTTCCGCGACGGCTTCAGGTCCGGCTACCGCGACGGCCGCCACTGCCATCACCACCCTCACCACGACGACCATCACTCCGGCAAGGGCCTCTCGCTGAAGGACCCGAACCGCGACTACCAGCAGGGATTCAGGAACGGCTACAAGTCGGGCTTCCGGCTCGGCCGCGACTCCTGCTGACGCCCGGGACAGAGGCCCGGCACCGCCGCGTCAATTCGTTCGCGCGGTATTTCCCCGAGGTGAGATCCTGGACCGCGTATGTCTACGCATCCCGCCCCCGCCTTGGGGTCTCTCGCCTCCCGTCTGACCGAGCTGTCGCTGCGTGACGCGCACCGGCTCGGGCGCAGACTCGAGGGCGCCCGCAAGATCCGTAAGCCGGAGGCGCGTGCCGCCGTCCTGGCCGAGCTGGAGGGCGAGGTCGGCAAGGCCGCGTCCCGGATGGCCGAACGGCGCTCCCGGGTGCCCTCGGTCAGCTATCCCGAGCAGCTTCCCGTCAGCCGGAAGAAGGACGACATCGCGGCCGCCATCCGCGACCATCAGGTCGTCATCGTGGCCGGCGAGACCGGCTCCGGGAAGACCACACAGATCCCCAAGATCTGTGTCGAGCTGGGCCGTGGCCTGCGCGGGATGATCGGGCACACCCAGCCCCGCCGGATCGCCGCACGCACCGTCGCGGAACGGGTCGCCGACGAGCTGCACACCCCGCTCGGCGAGACCGTCGGCTGGAAGGTCCGCTTCACCGACCAGGTGAACCCGGACGCCACCTTCATCAAGCTGATGACCGACGGCATCCTGCTCGCTGAGATCCAGAACGACCGCGAGCTGCGCGCCTACGACACGATCATCATCGACGAGGCCCACGAGCGGTCCCTCAACATCGACTTCCTGCTGGGCTACCTCGCCCAGCTGCTGCCCAGGCGCCCGGACCTGAAGGTCGTCATCACCTCGGCGACCATCGACCCGGAGCGCTTCTCCCGGCACTTCGGCGACGCCCCGATCATCGAGGTCAGCGGGCGGACCTACCCGGTGGAGGTGCGCTACCGGCCGCTGCTGGAGGAGGACTCCGCCGACCCCGACCGGGACCAGATCACCGCGATCACCGACGCCGTCGAGGAACTGATGGCCGAGGGCCCCGGCGACGTCCTCGTCTTCCTCTCCGGCGAGCGGGAGATCCGGGACACCGCGGACGCGCTGGAGAAGAAGAAGTACCGCTCGACCGAGGTGCTGCCGCTGTACGCGCGGCTCTCGCACGCCGAGCAGCACCGGGTCTTCCAGCAGCACACCGGGCGCCGGATCGTGCTGGCGACCAACGTCGCCGAGACCTCGCTGACCGTGCCCGGCATCAAGTACGTGATCGACCCCGGCTTCGCCCGGATCAGCCGCTACAGCCACCGCACCAAGGTCCAGCGGCTCCCCATCGAACCGGTCTCGCAGGCCAGCGCCAACCAGCGCAAGGGCCGCTGCGGCCGTACCTCCGACGGCATCTGCGTCCGGCTGTACAGCGAGGACGACTTCACCGCCCGGCCGGAGTTCACCGATGCCGAGATCCTGCGCACCAACCTCGCCTCCGTCATCCTCCAGATGACCGCGGCCGGCCTCGGCGACATCGAGAAGTTCCCCTTCATCGACCCGCCGGACCACCGCAACATCCGCGACGGCGTCCAGCTGCTCCAGGAACTGCACGCCCTGGACCCGGCGCAGAAGGACCCCCGCAGACGGCTCACCGACACCGGCCGCAAGCTCGCCCAGCTCCCCGTGGACCCGCGTCTGGCGCGCATGGTGCTGGAGGCCGCCAAGAACGGCTGTGTCCGCGAGGTCATGGTCATCGCCGCCGCCCTCTCCATCCAGGACCCGCGGGAGCGCCCGGCCGACAAGCAGACCCAGGCCGACCAGAGCCACGCCCGCTTCCGCGACGAGACCAGCGACTTCCTCGCCTACCTCAACCTCTGGCGGTATCTGCGCGAGCAGCAGAAGGAGCGCGGCTCCTCCGCGTTCCGCCGGATGTGCAAGCAGGAGTACCTGAACTTCCTGCGGGTGCGCGAGTGGCAGGACATCTACCTCCAGCTCCGCACGGTCGCCAAGCAGCTGGACATCCATCTCAACGAGGAGGACGCACCCGCCGACCGCGTCCATGTCTCCCTCCTCGCGGGCCTGCTCTCCCACGTCGGGATGAAGGACGTGAAGGACGGCAACAAGAACGAGTACCTGGGCGCCCGCAACGCCAAGTTCGCGGTGTTCCCCGGCTCCTCGCTGTTCAGGAAGCAGCCCAGGTTCCTGATGTCGGCCGAGCTGGTGGAGACCTCCCGGCTCTGGGCCCGGGTCAACGCCAAGATCGAGCCGGAGTGGGTCGAGCCGCTCGCGGAGCATCTGCTGAAGCGCACGTACAGCGAGCCGCACTGGGAGAAGGACCAGGCGGCAGTGATGGCGTACGAGAAGGTGACGCTGTACGGCGTCCCGATCGTCGCCCAGCGCAAGGTGAACTACGGGCGGATCGACCCGGAGGTCTCCCGCGAGCTGTTCATCCGCAACGCCCTGGTCGAGGGTGACTGGCGCACCCACCACAAGTTCTTCGCCGACAACCGCAGGCTGCTCAGCGAGGTCGAGGAGCTGGAGCACCGGGCGCGGCGCCGGGACATCGTCGTGGACGACGAGACGCTGTTCGACTTCTACGACCAGCGGGTCCCCGAACACATCGTCTCCGGCGCCCACTTCGACTCCTGGTGGAAGCGCGAGCGGCACGAGCAGCCCGAGTTCCTGGACTTCGAGCGGGAGATGCTCATCCGGGAGTCGGCGGAGGCGGTCACCAAGGCCGACTACCCGGACAGCTGGCACCAGGGCGAGCTGAAGTTCCGGGTGACCTACCAGTTCGAGCCCGGCGCGGACGCCGACGGCGTGACCGTGCACATCCCGCTCCAGGTGCTCAACCAGGTCACCGACGAGGGCTTCGAGTGGCAGATCCCCGGGCTGCGCGAGGACGTCGTCACCGAGCTGATCCGCTCGCTGCCCAAGCCGATCCGCCGCAACTACGTCCCGGCGCCCGACTACGCCAAGAAGTTCCTGGAGCGGGCGGTCCCGCTCCGGGAGCCGCTGACGACGACCATGGCGCGCGAGCTGAAGCGCATGGTGGGCGTGCCCTTCGAGGCCGAGGACTTCGACTGGTCGCGGGTCCCCGACCATCTGAAGGTCACCTTCCGGATCGTGGACGAGCGGCGCCGCAAGCTGGCCGAGGACAAGGATCTGGAGGCGCTGAAGCTCCAGCTGCGCCCGAAGGCCCGCCAGGCCATCTCGCAGGCGGCCGCCGCCACCGCGTCCCGGCAGGGCGGGCCCTCGCTGGAGCGCTCGGGGCTGACCGACTGGAGCATCGGCACCCTCAGCCGGGTCTTCGAGACCCGCAGGGCCGGCCAGCCGGTGAAGGCGTACCCGGCACTGGTGGACGACGGAGACACCGTCTCGGTCCGCCTCTTCGACACCGAGGAGGAGCAGGCCGAGGCGATGTGGAAGGGCGTGCGCCGTCTGATCCTGCGCAACATCCCGGTGAACCCGGCGAAGTTCGCGTCTGAGAAGCTGACGAACGCGCAGAAGCTCGCGCTGTCCGCCAACCCGCACGGTTCGGTGCGGGCGCTGTTCGACGACTGCGCCATGGCGGCGGCCGACAAGCTGATCGCGGACTTCGGCGGCCCGGTGTGGGACGAGGAGTCGTACCGGAAGCTCTACGACAAGGTGCGGGCCGACATCGTGGACACCACCGTGCGCGCGGTGGGCCAGACGCAGCAGGTGCTGGCCGCCTGGCAGGCGTGCGAACGGCGCCTGAAGGCCGTCTCCAGCCCTGTGCTGCTGGCCAATCTGACGGACGTACGGCAGCAGTTGGACGCGCTGGTGAAGCCCGGCTTCGTGACCTGGGCGGGCATAGCGCGGCTGCCGCACCTGATGCGCTACCTGGTGGCCGCCGACCGGCGCCTGCAGCAGATGCCGACGAACGTCCAGCGGGACACCACCCGCATGCAGAAGGTGCGTGAGATGCGGGACGAGTACGCCTGGCTGCTGGAGCAGCTGCCCCAGGGGCGTCCGGTGCCCCGGCAGGTGCTGGATATCCGCTGGATGCTGGAGGAGTTGCGGGTCAGCTATTTCGCCCACGCCCTGGGCACGGCGTACCCGGTCTCCGACAAGCGGATCGTGAAGGCGATCGACGCCGCCGCACCGTGACCGTACGACCGCACCGGGTGAGTTCGACCCGGGCGCCCGGACTCCTGTACAGTCCTTCTCGCAGCGCAACGCGGAAATGCGAAGCGCCGCACCAGATGGTCCTGTGGAGCAGTTTGGAGTGCTCGCCACCCTGTCAAGGTGGAGGCCGCGGGTTCAAATCCCGTCAGGACCGCGGTAAGAGAAGGGCCCCCGGAATCCGGGGGCCCTTTCCTCGTCTCCGGTCGCTGCCCCTCCCCCCTCGCCGCCCTCCGCCTCCCTGGAGCCCGCCAGGGCCCTTGACGGGTTCATGCCCCGCCGGTACCCAGTAGACGGGCCACGCTCCCCCTGCGCGGCCCGTGGAGGCGCCGCCGGCGCGGCTGCCGGGTGCGTCCCCAACACCCGTTCGCACAGGGGACGGTGGGACAGGTGGGTGCTAATAGCGCACGGATGGGCGGTACAACAAGCGTCATGACGTGTGACGGGAGTCACGGCATGAGTTTCTGAAACCCAGGTTTTTACTACTGTCCTACAACGGGTCAATTTAATATGTGCAATTGCACTCTCTCCGGAGGTGTCCCGTGAGCCCCGGGAGGGAAGTGCGGGGGTGATGCGCGAGGCGACACGCAGGGCCTCCAGTGACCCTCCCCCGGCTCTCCCCCGGCTCTCCCCGGACTCCGACAAGGCCGCTCACGCGGGAGCCGGCCGGGACTCGGGGGCGCACAAAAAAGATCGCGCTGGACCCGGCGGAGTCCAGCGCGATCGACAACGCACTTGGTGCCACACGCCTTCGGAGGTCGTCCGGCGCGCACCTGGGGCCTGTTGGGGCAGGTCCCGCGTCATATGGAGCCAGGGTTCGGGCGACTCGGCCGGTCGGGGGCCGGTCGTTATGCCCGGTTATTCAGTTGTTCAGGCCTCGCTGCGCTGCTGCGGGATGCCCGCGAGCAGCGCACGGACCTCCGCCTCGCGGTAGCGGCGGTGCCCGCCGAGCGTACGGATCGACGTGAGCTTGCCGGCCTTCGCCCACCGCGTGACCGTCTTGGGGTCGACACGGAACATGGTGGCGACCTCAGCCGGGGTCAGCAGCGGCTCGGCATCAGGGGTGCGAGCGGTCATGAGCGGCCTCCTCGGGAGAACCGAACCTTCTCGGTTCTTTCCTCTAAATTCTGCACCTTGACCCGCGTTGCCCGAAATGGCGGACGCGAGTCGAGTCGGTTATAGGACGAACGGCTTGTCCTCGGCACTACAACTACACCATCTGTCCAGCCGCGTCGGCCAAACCGATGGAATTGCCCTCCCAGGTGTTCATCCACGACGGAAGCCGATGGACCATGCCATAGCGGACAGTCACGCCGACGTGACGATCAGTCACATGGCGATCCGGAGCCACAAGACCCACCAAAAGCGTGCAATGCGGAGAATCCGCCCAAAGTTGAGCAAAGTTGGGCAGAAGGAGCCCTCCCCGGACTCCTTGTCCTATTTTGGCATGAGGAGTGGCAAGAGACGCAAGGGCCGTGTAAGTGCCGTCCATCACCCAATGAGGCAAAAGCCCGGTTCAAGGCCAACGCCCTGTCAAACGGCCCAAGTTCCGTAGACCGTACGCTGTTCGAGGCCATTTCGACCGTGACGTGCGTCACTCCGGCCGGGGTCAGTTCGCCGAGCGCAGGTCCCGTACCGAGCGCCAGCGGGCCGCCAGGCGTCCGTAGGCCCGGCTCGCGGCGCTCTCGTCGCCCCGGCGCAGCGCGTCGATGCCGGCGGCCACGTCCGCCGCGGAGTGGTCCTCCGCCAGCGTCCCGGCCGGCACCGCGTGCACCAGGCCGCCGTAGTCCAGCTCGACCACCGAGCGCGGGTGGAACTCCTCCAGCCAGCGGCCGACGTCCAGCACGCCGTCGATCAGCGGGCTCTCCCCGACCGTGTCCCTGAGGGTGCGCAGCGCACGCGCCACCCGGCGCCGGGCCTGCACCATCGGCGTGCGGTAGCGCAGCATCGCCGGGGTCGCGCCGCTGCGCGGTTCGAAGCGGCGCTCCTCGTCGGCGACCAGCACGAACCAGTTCAGCGGGATCTGCCAGGTCGCGCTCCTGATCCAGGGGCGGGCGCCGGGGTTGCGCTCGAGCCAGCGCTCGAAGTCCTGGGCTGCCTGATCGCGCACCAGGGGCGGCAGCACCGCTTCCAGCACCGGGGTGGGCAGCTCCTCGCCGAGCCCCGCCAGCGCCTGCCAGCCGCGCAGCCGGGTCCGCCAGGGGCAGACGCACACCACGCCGTCCCGCTCCAGCACGAACGCGTCGGCGCTCTCGTGCACCGGGACCGGCACCGGCGGGGTGGGCAGCAGATCGGCCAGCGAGCGGCGCAGCTCGTCCTGGTAGGTGGGGCGGTCCGGGCGGCGGGCGTAGCGGGCCCAGTGGTCGCGCTCCGGCTCCGGGAAGGCGGCCAGCGGCTCGTACACACGCAGGTACGCGGCATAGGGGACGACCACGGAGGACACCTTGGGCACGCCTGCTCCCTCCCCACGCCGGTCGCCTCGAAACCACTGCGAATCGTGCCACGGCCGCACCGGCGCGGCGCACCTGCGGGTGATCTCCGCCGGGTGCCGGTCCTGGGCCGGGCGCAGGCTCTACCCTCAGCCTTGCGGCCCAACGGCCGCGTGGCAGCACCCCGCCACCCTCCCCCGCCACCAAAAGTGTGGGGGCACCCCCAGGGGCTCCGGCCCCGTCCGCCGCTTCTTACACAGGAGTCACCACAGTGACCGAGGTAACCGGCGCCACCGCAGATGTCCTGCACACCCTGTTCCGCTCGGACCAGGGCGGCCACGAGCAGGTCGTGCTCTGCCAGGACCGCGCCACCGGCCTGAAGGCCGTCATCGCCATCCACTCCACCGCGCTGGGCCCCGCGCTCGGCGGCACCCGCTTCCACCCGTACCCGAGCGAGGCCGAGGCCGTGGCCGACGCCCTGCAGCTCGCGCGCGGGATGTCGTACAAGAACGCCATGGCCGGGCTCGACCACGGCGGCGGCAAGGCCGTGATCATCGGTGACCCGGCGCGGGACCGCACGGAGGAGCTGCTGCTCGCCTACGGCCGCATGGTCGCCTCGCTCGGCGGCCGCTACGTCACCGCGTGCGACGTCGGCACCTATGTCGCCGACATGGACGTGGTGGCCCGCGCGTGCCGCTGGACCACCGGCCGCTCGCCGGAGCAGGGCGGCGCGGGCGACTCCTCGGTGCTCACCGCGTTCGGCGTCTACCAGGGCATGCGCGCCTCGGCCCAGCACCTGTGGGGCGACCCCTCGCTGCGGGACCGGGTGGTCGGCGTCGCCGGCGTGGGCAAGGTCGGCCGGCACCTGGTCGGGCATCTGCTCGCGGAGGGCGCCGAGGTCGTGGTCACCGACGTGCGCGCGGCGGCCGTGGACGAGATCACCGAGGCCCGTCCCGCCGTGCGCCGGGTCGCGGACACCGAGGCGCTGATCCGCCTGGAGGGACTCGACATCTACGCCCCCTGCGCGCTCGGCGGGGCGCTGGACGACGACACGGTGCCGGTCCTCACCGCGTCCGTGGTGTGCGGCGCGGCCAACAACCAGCTCGCCCACCCCGGGGTGGAGAAGGACCTCCAGGACCGGGGCATCCTCTACGCGCCGGACTACGTGGTGAACGCGGGCGGGGTCATCCAGGTCGCCGACGAGCTGCACGGCTTCGACTTCGAGCGGTGCCGGGCGAAGGCCGCGAAGATCTTCGACACCACCCTGGCGATCTTCGCACGTGCGAAGGCGGACGGGGTTCCGCCGGTCGCGGCGGCCGACCGGATCGCCGAGCAGCGGATGGCCGACGCGCGCGCCTCGCGCTGACCGACACGCCGAGGGAACACGGACCGGGCGATCTTGCCGGGCCCGCGTCGCGATGGGCAGCGGTGGACGTCTGAGGGCCCCCGGCGGTACCCGCCGGGGGCAACTTGGAGAGAACTGTCACTTCCGTCGGCGGGTCGTACCCCGATAAGTGGTTAAAATCGCCATTGACCAGCGAGGACAGGGCACCTCGTGGGTCCTGTGCACACGCGCGTGCTGCGGGCGACGTACCGTATGGGCGCGGGCTCAGGTACCGTGGAAGCCCTACGGACCGGCCTCTCCGCGGGAGAGTCCGTTTCGGATCATGAACGCGTGTCAGACTCTGGGGCCGTTGAGCCCCGTCACCGAGGGGGTCGAGCCATGGGGCGCGGCCGGGCCAAGGCCAAGCAGACGAAGGTCGCCCGCCAGCTGAAGTACAACAGCGGTGGGACAGATCTGTCGCGTCTGGCCAGTGAACTGGGCGCATCGACTTCGAACCAGCCGCCGAACAGCGAGCCGTTCGAAGACGATGAGGACGACGAGGAAGACCTCTACTCCCGTTACGCCGACCTCTATGAGGACGACGACGAGGACGAGGACGACGGTCCCTCACAGCACCGTCGCGGCGCTTGACCTTGCACTGAGCACTCTGCGTTGAGCAGCGGAAAACCGGTCGGTGGCACTGCCACCGACCGGCTTCTGTGCTGTCCGGAGCCAGTAGGCGTCGGCAGTGGGCCGGCTGCGGGCCGCGGCCCGCCCAGCCGGCCCAGGCCGCCTAGAGCGCGTGGTCGCCGACCAGCCCGGCGGCGCTCTCCTGCTCGCCGCGCTCGGTGATCGTGCCGGCCACCCAGGCTGCCACGCCCCGGTCCGCCAGCGTGGTCAGCGCCGCCTCGGCGGACTCGGCCGGTACGACGGCCATCATGCCGACGCCCATGTTCAGCGTCTTCTCCAGCTCCAGACGCTCGACACCGCCCGTCCGGCCGACCAGGTCGAAGACCGGGTCCGGCGTCCAGGTGGAGCGGTCCACGGTGGCGTACAGCCCGTCCGGGATCACCCGGGCCAGGTTGGCCGCGAGGCCGCCGCCGGTGATGTGCGAGAAGGCGTGCACCTCGGTGGTGCGGGTCAGCGCCAGGCAGTCCAGCGAGTAGATCTTCGTGGGCTCCAACAGCTCCTCGCCGAGCGTCCGGCCCAGCTCCGCCACCTCGCTCTCCAGTGCCAGCCCGGCCCGCTCCAGCAGGACGTGGCGGACCAGGGAGTACCCGTTGGAGTGAAGCCCGGAGGACGCCATGGCGATCACCACGTCACCGGAGCGTATGCGGTCGGGGCCCAGCAGCCGGTCGGCCTCCACCACACCGGTGCCGGCGCCGGCCACATCGAAGTCGTCCGGACCCAGCAGGCCGGGGTGCTCGGCGGTCTCGCCGCCCACCAGGGCGCACCCGGCGAGCACACAGCCCTCCGCGATGCCCTTGACGATCGCGGCGACCCGCTCGGGGTGCACCTTGCCGACGCAGATGTAGTCGGTCATGAACAGCGGCTCGGCACCGCACACCACGATGTCGTCCATGACCATGGCGACCAGGTCGTGCCCGATGGTGTCGTACACGCCGAGGTGGCGCGCGATGTCGACCTTCGTGCCGACGCCGTCCGTGGCGGAGGCCAGCAGGGGGCGCTCGTAGCGCTTGAGGGCGGAGGCGTCGAAGAGGCCGGCGAAGCCGCCGATGCCGCCGAGGACCTCGGGGCGGCGGGTCTTCCTCACCCACTCCTTCATCAGCTCGACGGCGCGGTCGCCCGCCTCGATGTCGACGCCCGCGCTCGCGTAGCTGGCACCCGTGGTCTCAGAGGACATGGCAGAAGAGAACTTTCCTGTCGTACGGCTCGGACGGCTCGGACGGCTCGGCTCAGGGACGACGGATGGCGTCGGCCGCGGCGGTGGTGGCGGGCCCGGCCGCCAGCTCGGTCTCCAGCAGCTGCTTGCCGAGCAGCTCCGGGTCGGGGAGGTCCATCGGGTACTCACCGTCGAAGCAGGCGCGGCACAGGTCCGGCTTGGCGATGGCGGTCGCCTCGATCATGCCGTCGATGGAGATGTACGAGAGCGAATCGGCGCCCAGGCTGGTGCCGATCTCCTCGATCGTCATGCCGTTGGCGATCAGCTCGGCGCGGGTGGCGAAGTCGATGCCGAAGAAGCAGGGCCACTTCACCGGGGGCGAGGAGATCCGGATGTGCACCTCGGCGGCACCCGCCTCGCGCAGCATGCGGACCAGGGCCCGCTGGGTGTTGCCGCGCACGATGGAGTCGTCCACCACGACCAGGCGCTTGCCCCTGATGACTTCCTTGAGCGGGTTCAGTTTCAGCCGGATGCCGAGCTGGCGGATCGTCTGCGAGGGCTGGATGAAGGTCCGGCCGACGTAGGCGTTCTTCACCAGGCCGTTGCCGAAGGGGATGCCGGACGCCTCGGCGTACCCGATCGCGGCCGGGGTGCCGGACTCCGGGGTCGCTATGACCAGATCGGCCTCGGCGGGCGCCTCCTTGGCCAGGCGGCGGCCCATCTCGACGCGGGACAGGTAGACGTTCCGGCCGGCGATGTCGGTGTCCGGGCGGGCCAGGTACACGTACTCGAAGACACAGCCCTTGGGCTTCGCTTCCGCGAATCGGGAGGTGCGCAGGCCGTTCTCGTCGATGGCGATGAACTCGCCCGGCTCGATCTCCCGGACGTAGGACGCGCCGCAGATGTCGAGCGCGGCGGACTCGGAGGCGACCACCCAGCCGCGCTCCAGCCGGCCGAGGACCAGCGGGCGGATGCCCTGCGGGTCGCGGGCGGCGTACAGGGTGTGCTCGTCCATGAAGACGAGGCTGAACGCGCCCTTGACCTTCGGGAGCACCGCGTGCGCGGCCTCCTCGATGGTCAGCGGCTTGCCGTCCTCGTCGACCTGCGCGGCGAGGAGTGCCGTGAGCAGGTCGGTGTCGTTGGTGGCAGCCACCCGGGTGGAGCGGCCGCTTGTGTCCTTGGGCAGGTCGGCGACCATCTCCGCCAGTTGGGCGGTGTTGACCAGGTTGCCGTTGTGGCCGAGCGCGATCGAACCGTGCGCGGTGGCGCGGAACGTCGGCTGGGCGTTCTCCCACACGGAGGCGCCGGTGGTCGAGTAGCGGGCGTGTCCGACCGCGATATGACCCTGGAGCGAACCGAGCGAGGTTTCGTCGAAGACCTGGGAGACCAGGCCCATGTCCTTGAAGACGAGGATCTGGGAGCCGTTGCTTACCGCGATTCCCGCGGATTCCTGACCCCGGTGCTGGAGGGCGTAGAGCCCGAAGTACGTGAGCTTTGCGACCTCTTCGCCAGGCGCCCAGACACCGAAGACGCCGCAAGCGTCCTGGGGGCCTTTTTCGCCGGGAAGCAGATCGTGATTGAGTCGACCGTCACCACGTGGCACGTCCCCGAGTGTAGGCGAGGCGAACCGCTGGGCCGAATTGGGGATATGTGGCCCCCGCCGAACCCGGACTCGCGATCACCTTGGTTGATTTCGCGTCTTCGCAGGTCAGAGGGGGCTGGCTGGGGGTGGGTGGCGAGCGGACGGGGTTCGGTGTGCGCTCGTGGGGGCCGCGGGGCCCGCTCCCGAGTGAGGTGTCGCACACCGTCCCGCCCCCTAGCGGGACGCGCTCGGCGTGAGCTGGACGCGCGCGCCCTTCTGTGTGGTGAGGGTGAGCGCCCCGTCGTGGGTACGTGCCGTGAGTGTCCCGGAGTCGAGCGCGCGGGTCAGGGCGCGTTCGAAGGTCATCCGGGGTTCGTCGCACGCCATCCGGGTCGTGCGCAGGGCGCCGAAGTCGATCCGGGCGCCGTCGACGGTGGTGGGCGCGGAGAAGGCGTTGCAGCCGAGGCTGCCGCTCGCGCGGCCCTCGTCGTCGATGCGGATGCGGGCGGCCGCGGGGGCGCGGTGCGTGGTGCCGCCCTCGGTGACGCCGGTCACCCGCCATGCGGTGCCGGTGAGGCGGGGGGCCGGGGCGACCGAGCCGCTGCCGGGGTCGGCGGAGTCGTTCCCACAGGCCACCGCGAGCGGTACGAGCGCGGCGGCCACGGTCAGGGTGATGCGCTGCGTGTGCCGGTCCATGCCGGTTCGACGTCCGCGGTGCGGCCGGGGTTCCCCGCTATGGGCCGAGTGGCAGCAGGCCGGAGAGGTCGGCGCGCTCCCCGCTGGCGCTGACCTCGGCCCGCGCGAGTGCGTCCGCCCAGGTCAGGCGGCCGGTGGCGAGGCGGACCCAGGTGAGCGGACCGGTCTCGACCACATTGGGCGGTGTCCCCCGGGTGTGTCTGAGCCCCTCCACGCACTGCACCACCGCGTACGGCGGCACCCGCACCTCGGTGGAACCGCCGGGCGCCTTCACGGCGAGGGCGTCCGCGAGCAGCCGGGTCGCGGCGGCCAGCGCGTGCCGGTCCAGCGGCACGTCCAGTCCGGGCACCGCGTCGGACAGGTCGTCGGCGACGAGGACCAGCTCGGCGGCCCGGGTGACCAGGTACTCGTTGAGCGGCAGCACCCCGGCGCCGGTGTCCACCAGCGGACTGCCGGGGTGGTCGGCGAGCAGAGCCCGCAGGTCCGCCTCGGCGGCCGCGAGGTCGAGCGGTACGGGGGTGAAGGCGACGTCCCCGCGCAGCGGCCACTCCGCGAGCGTCAGCGTCTGCCTGAGCTTGGCCGGCCGCTCCACCGCCTGCCGCACGGCGACGACGGACGCGGCGGCCCGCACGGCCAGCTCCCGCACGGTCATCCCCTCCCGCCGCGTGGGCAGCGCGAGTTGCCCGGGATCGAGCCCCTCCACCGCCTCCCGCACCACCCCGAGCTGCGCGAGCACGGCGGCGCGGGTCCGGAGGGGGTCGTACTTGCGGGGGCGCTTCTTGGCCGGGGGCATGGCGGTGAGCCTATGCGGCTCCGCGGCCGTCGGACTTCCCTACGGCGTGACCCCGCGGGCGGCTGACCCGCCCGGTGCACGGTCACGCACGGTTCCGGCACAGGAACTGCGAGGCCCCCCGCTCGGGAAGCGGGGGGCCTCGTCCGTCACGTCCGGTGCCTACGCAAGCAGCGCCGGGATCGTGTTCTCGTGCGCCTCGCGCAGCTCGGCCAGGGAGAGACCGAACTCGCCCTGGATATCGACCGAGTCACCGTCGACCACACCGATACGGGTGGCCGGCAGGCCCCGCGCGCCGCACATGTCGGTGAAGCGCAGCTCCTCCGAGCGCGGTACGGCGACGAGCGCGCGGCCCGCCGACTCCGAGAGGAGGAAGGTGAACGCGTCCAGACCGTCCGGGACGATCAGCCGCGCGCCCTTCTCGCCGAGCAGCGCCGACTCGACCACGGCCTGGATCAGACCGCCGTCGGACAGGTCGTGCGCGGAGTCGATCATGCCGTCGCGGGAGGCGGAGATCAGGATCTCGGCGAGCAGCCGCTCCCGCTCCAGGTCGACCTTCGGGGGCAGCCCGCCGAGGTGGTCGTGGACGACCTGGGACCAGGCCGAGCCGCCGAACTCCTCGGAGGTGTCACCGAGCAGGTAGAGGAGCTGGCCCTCCTCCTGGAAGGCGACCGGGGTGCGCCGGGCCACGTCGTCGATGACACCGAGCACCGCGACCACCGGGGTCGGGTGGATGGCGGCCTCGCCGGTCTGGTTGTAGAGGGAGACGTTGCCGCCGGTGACCGGGGTGCCGAGCTGGAGGCAGCCGTCGGCCAGACCGCGCACGGCCTCCGCGAACTGCCACATCACGGCCGGGTCCTCGGGCGAACCGAAGTTCAGGCAGTCGGAGACCGCGAGCGGCTTGGCACCGGTCGTCGCCACGTTCCGGTACGCCTCCGCCAGCGCGAGCTGCGCGCCGGTGTACGGGTCGAGCTTGGCGTAGCGGCCGTTGCCGTCGGTGGCGATGGCGACGCCGAGGCCGGTCTCCTCGTCCACGCGGATCATGCCGGAGTCCTCCGGCTGGGCGAGGACGGTGTTGCCCTGCACGAAGTGGTCGTACTGCGAGGTGATCCACTTCTTCGACGCCTGGTTGGGCGACGCGACCAGCTTCAGGACCTGCTCGCGCAGTTCCTCGGGCGTGGCCGGGCGGGGCAGCTTGTTCGCGTCGTCGGCCTGGAGGGCGTCCTGCCAGTGGGGGCGGGCGTAGGGGCGCTCGTAGACCGGGCCGTCGTGGGCGACGGTGCGGGGGTCGACGTCGACGATCTTGCCGCCGTGCCAGAAGATCTCCAGCCGGTCGCCGTCGGTGACCTCACCGATGACGGTGGCGATGACGTCCCACTTCTCGCAGATCTCCAGGAAGCGGTCGACCTTCGCCGGCTCGACCACCGCGCACATGCGTTCCTGCGACTCGCTCATGAGGATCTCCTCGGGCGAGAGCGTGGAGTCGCGCAGCGGTACGTCGTCCAGGGTGACGCGCATGCCGCCGGAGCCGTTGGAGGCCAGCTCGCTCGTCGCGCAGGACAGGCCGGCCGCGCCGAGGTCCTGGATGCCGACGACGAGCTTCTCCTTGAACGCCTCAAGGGTGCACTCGATGAGCAGCTTCTCCTGGAAGGGGTCGCCGACCTGGACGGCGGGGCGCTTGGAGGGCTTGGCGTCGTCGAAGGTCTCGGACGCGAGGATCGAGGCGCCGCCGATGCCGTCGCCGCCGGTGCGCGCGCCGTAGAGGATGACCTTGTTGCCCGCGCCGGACGCCTTGGCGAGGTGGATGTCCTCGTGCCGCATCACGCCGATGGCACCGGCGTTGACCAGCGGGTTGCCCTGGTAGCAGGCGTCGAAGACGACCTCGCCGCCGATGTTGGGCAGGCCCAGGCAGTTGCCGTAGCCGCCGATGCCGGCGACGACGCCGGGCAGGACGCGCTTGGTGTCGGGGTGGTCGGCGGCGCCGAAGCGCAGCGGGTCCACGACCGCGACCGGGCGGGCGCCCATGGCGATGATGTCGCGCACGATGCCGCCGACGCCCGTGGCCGCGCCCTGGTAGGGCTCGACGTAGGAGGGGTGGTTGTGCGACTCGACCTTGAAGGTGACCGCGTAGCCCTGGCCGACGTCCACCACACCGGCGTTCTCACCGATGCCGACGAGCAGGGCGTCCGACTGGGGCGCCTTCTCCCCGAACTGGCGCAGGTGGACCTTGGAGGACTTGTACGAGCAGTGCTCGGACCACATGACCGAGTACATGGCGAGTTCGGCGCCGGTCGGGCGGCGGCCGAGGATCTCGACCACGCGCTCGTACTCGTCCTTCTTCAGGCCGAGTTCGGCCCAGGGCAGCTCGACGTCGGGGGTCCCGGCCGCGTTGTCGACCGTGTCCAGAGGAGTCCGGCTCATGCGTTGACCAGCTTCTTCAGGATCGAGGTGAAGAACGGGAGGCCGTCGGTGCGGCCGGTTCCGATCAGCGGCTCGACGGCGTGCTCGGGGTGCGGCATGAGACCGACGACGTTCCCGGCCTCGTTGGTGATGCCGGCGATGTCGCGCAGCGAGCCGTTGGGGTTGACGTCCAGGTAGCGGAAGACCACCCGGCCCTCCGCCTCCAGCTTGTCCAGCGTGTACGTGTCGGCGACGTACCGGCCGTCCATGTTCTTCAGCGGGATGTGGATCTCCTGGCCCTGGCGGTAGTCGCCGGTCCAGGCCGTCCCCGCGTTCTCCACCCGCAGCCTCTGGTCGCGGCAGATGAAGTGGAGGTGGTCGTTGCCGAGCATCCCGCCGGGCAGCAGATGCGCCTCGGTGAGGACCTGGAAGCCGTTGCAGATACCGAGGACCGGGAGGCCGTCCTTCGCCTGCTCGATGACGGTCTCCATCACCGGCGAGAAGCGGGAGATCGCCCCGGCGCGCAGATAGTCGCCGTAGGAGAAACCGCCGGGCAGCACCACGGCGTCGACCTGCCTGAGGTCCTTGTCCTTGTGCCAGAGGGCTACGGGTTCGGCGCCGGCGAGGGTGATCGCGCGCCGGGTGTCACGGTCGTCGAGACTTCCCGGAAAGGTGACGACACCAATACGAGCGGTCACTCGGCGGCCCCCGCTACTTCCTCCACCTTCACGGTGAAGTCCTCGATCACCGTGTTGGCGAGGAAGGATTCCGCCAGATCACGGATGCGGGTGAGCGCGGCCTCGTCGACCGGGCCCTCCACTTCCAGCTCGAATCGCTTTCCCTGGCGGACGTCCGAGATCCCCGTGAAACCCAGGCGCGGCAGCGCACGCTGGACCGCCTGGCCCTGGGGGTCGAGGATCTCCGGCTTGAGCATGACGTCGACTACGACGCGTGCCACTGGCACTCCCGATGTGTGGTGCTGAGCAGGTTCCTTCAGACTACCCGTACAAAATTTCTACGCGAGTAGAGTTGGAGGTTTCTACATGACCCGCATCACGATCGGGTGTCGAACACCGACCCCGAAGGAAATTTCTGGGAAAGTTCTGCGGTCCCCTCCCGATGCCTATTGAGTCGGGACACGCGGACGTATTCAGCAGGGCTTCCCCTTTCATTGCCGGGCACTGTACAAATGAATTGGCAATAGCCGATACTCGGCACGTCATTGCCGGTGGACACCGGTGGGCCGGCGTGCCGCACGAAGGGACCGATATCCGTGGCGCAAAAAGTCGTGGTCACGCTCTCCGACGACATCGACGGCTCGGAAGCGGCGGAAACGATCGCCTTCGGACTCGACGGCAAGTCGTACGAGATCGACCTGAACGAAACCAACGCCAAGAAACTGCGCAAGGCGCTCGCGCCCTACGTGGAGGCCGGCCGCAAACGCGCCCGGTCCGGCAAGGCGTACCGGCAGACCGAGGTCGCGCCCGACCCGTCCGCCATCCGCGCCTGGGCCCAGGCCAACAAGATGGACGTGCCCGCGCGCGGCCGCATCCCCAAGAAGGTCTACGAGGCGTTCGACGAGGCCCGCTGACCCCCGTACGGGCGGGACCCCTCAGGGCCCCGGAGCGCGGGCCCTGAGACTCGTTCACCTGTGCTCGGGGGAACCGACTTGCGCGACCCCCCCGCTGATCGGCTAATGTCTGGGACACGCCGAGGGGCGAGGCCGAAAGGCCGAAACCCACGGAGCGTGCGGGTGTAGTTCAGTAGTAGAACACCCCCCTTCCAGGGGGGAGGCGCAGTGTGCGATTCCTGTCACCCGCTCTGGCACCGGTCATGACCGTCCTTCGGGATCAGGTAGGCTGGTGCTCGCACCGATCGGTGGGAGCCGGTCGGGAGCAGTGCGGACGTAGCTCAGTTGGTAGAGCGCAACCTTGCCAAGGTTGAGGTCGCGAGTTCGAGCCTCGTCGTCCGCTCGGAGAAAAGGCCCCGGTCTTCGGACCGGGGCCTTTCGCATGCCCGCGTGAAGTGCGCGCCCGCGTGACGGCTGACATTTGTCATGCCGGCCGATGACACCGCGCACTGCCGGACCGGCCGGGCCGCCGGGACGCTGGAGTCATGGACAGCACCCCACACGATCCCGTGATCGAGGTCACCGAGCTGCGGCGGGTCTACGGCGACGGCTTCGAGGCCGTACGCGGCATCACCTTCTCCGTGGCCCGCGCCGAGGTCTTCGCCCTGCTCGGCACGAACGGCGCCGGCAAGACCTCCACCGTCGAACTGCTGGAGGGCCTCGCGGCTCCCGCCGGGGGCCGGGTCAGGGTCCTCGGCCACGATCCCCACGCCGAGCGGGCCGCCGTACGCCCGCGCACCGGTGTGATGCTCCAGGAGGGCGGCTTCCCCTCCGACCTGACCGTTGCGGAGACCGCCCGCATGTGGGCGGGCTGCACCAGCGGCGCCCGGCCCGAGGCGGAGGCGCTGGACCTGGTCGGCCTCACCGGGCGGAGCGGTGTGCGCGTCAAGCAGCTGTCCGGTGGCGAACGGCGGCGGCTCGACCTGGCGCTGGCGCTGCTGGGCGACCCGGAAGTGCTGTTCCTGGACGAGCCGACGACCGGGCTGGACGCCGAAGGCCGCCGCGAGACCTGGGAGTTGGTGCGCTCGCTGCGCGACTCGGGCACCACCGTGCTGCTCACCACGCACTACCTGGAGGAGGCGGAGGGCCTGGCCGACCGGCTGGCGATCCTGCACGAGGGCCGTATCGCCGCCTCCGGCACCCCGGCCGAGGTGACCGCCGACCGTCCGGCCAGCATCTCCTTCCGGCTGCCCGCGGGGTACTTCCCGGGCGACCTGCCCCCGCTGGCCGAACTCGGCGTCTGCTCGCACGAGTTCAGCGGCCGCACCGTCCGGCTCGGCACCCGGGAACTCCAGCGGTCGGCCGCCGGAGTGCTGGCCTGGGCGGAGCGGGCCGGGGTCGAACTGCACGGCCTGGACATGCGGTCGGCGTCACTGGAGGAGGCGTTCCTCACAATCGCCGGAGAACGGAAGGCTGCGGCATGAGCGCGACGACCCCGCGGACGGCCACGGGAGGCGGCGCGGCACGGCGGCTGCGGGCGCTGACCCGCGCCGAACTCACCCTGCTCGCGCGGAACAAGGGCGTGGTGTTCACGGCGCTGATCGTGCCGCTCACGCTCCCCGTCACCGCACGGGGAGCCCTCGACCGGGTGGAGCTGGAGAAGCTGGGCCTGAGCGTCGGCACGGTGATGCTCCCGGGCGCCGTCGGCTCCACCTTCCTCTTCGCCGTGTACGCCTCCCTCGTCAACGCCTATGCCGCCCGCCGCGAGGAACTCGTCCTCAAGCGGCTGCGCACCGGCGAACTCTCCGACCCCGAGATCCTCATCGGCACCGCCCTGCCCGCCCTGGGTCTCGGCCTCGCCCAGGCGCTGCTGCTCTCAGCCGGCTGCACGGCACTGCTGCACCTCGGCGCGCCGAAGGCACCGCACCTGGCGCTGCTCGGG
Source organism: Streptomyces sp. NPDC058459 (assembly GCF_042721685.1). NCBI lineage: Bacteria > Bacillati > Actinomycetota > Actinomycetes > Kitasatosporales > Streptomycetaceae > Streptomyces > Streptomyces sp. NPDC058459. Next base: position 28,780 of record NZ_JBHXLV010000010.1, read on the forward strand.
CTGCTCGCGGGGCTGGTCACCAGCGCCGCCCTGGCCGCGCTGACCTCAGCCTTCACCCGGAGCGCGGAGAGCGCACAGGTGACCGCGCTGCCGGTGGTGTTCGCCTCGATCCTCGGCTCCGGCATGATGATTCCGACCGAGGCCCTGCCCGCCCGGCTCGCCGGCATCTGCGCCTTCCTCCCGCTCTCCCCGGCGATCCGCCTGGTCCGCGGCGGCTGGACCGGACACCTGAACACGCAGGAGGCACTGGGCGCCACGGCGGCCGCGCTGGCCTGGGCGGTCGTGGCGGTGTTCGCCGCGAGGCGCTGGTTCCGCTGGGAACCGCGCCGCTGAGACGCGAGAGGGGAATCGGATGCCGGCCCGGATACGGGGGATGCGCGAACGGCACTGGCGGCGGCGGAGCAAGGCGGAGCGGGTCGAGCTGAGCACCCTCGGCATGTGGCACGTGTCGCCGTGGCTGCTGTCGGTGAGCTGGCTGCTGGTGCCCCTGGCCGGCGGGGTGCGCCACCGGCCGGTGGCGGTCGTCCTCGGCGTGCTGCTGGCCACCGTGGGTGTGGCGCAGTGCGTGGCTGCCGACCGGCTCACCCGGCCCGCCCTCGACCACTACCTGGGCCGGGCCGGACTGCCCCGCCGGGCGCTGTGGGCCCCGGCGGCGCTGCTCGGTTCCGCACTCGCGCTGATCGTGGCACTGACCGCGCTGGACGGCATCGAGGGCCTGACCGCGCGGCTCGCCGTGGGCGCGGTGCTGGTGGCGTTCGGACAGCCGTACACGCTGCTGGTGCCGATCGCGGTCTATCTGCGGCGGGCCGGGGCCCTGGCCGTGGGGCTGGCCGTGGTCCTCACCGCCGCGCTCGGGCCGGCCCGGCCGGACGCCGGTGCCGGGTTGCTGGGCCTCGGGTTCAGCGTGTCCTTCGCCGTCCTGCTCGCGCTGGGCATGGGGCGCACCGGCGCCTGGACCCTCTCCGTGCTGTGGGAGGCCGAGCGGGCGCGGGAGGTGGAGGCCCGGCTCGCGGTGGCGGAGGAACGGCTGCGGTTCGGGCGGGACCTGCACGACGTGCTGGGCCGGAACCTCTCGGTGATCTCCCTGAAGAGCGAACTGGCCGTCCAGCTCGCCCGGCGTGGCCGGCCGGAGGCGGTGGAGCAGATGATGGAGGTGCAGCGCATCGCCCGGGAGTCGCAGCGCGAGGTGCGGGAGGTCGTACGCGGCTACCGGGAGGCCGACCTCACGGCCGAACTGGCGGGCGCGAAGGGGGTGTTGGGTGCCGCCGGGATCGAGTGCGCGGTGCGTGCCGAGGACGCGTTGCTGCCGGTGCCGGTGCAGTCGGCGCTGGCGTGGGTGGTGCGCGAGGCGGCCACCAATGTGCTGCGGCACGGGGACGCGCGGCACTGCGCGGTGGAACTGGTGACGGGGAAGGACCATGTGGTGCTGACGGTGGAGAACGACGGCGCCGGCGAGGCGGCCGGGAGCGGCGGCTCCGGTCTGGCCGGGCTGCGGGAACGGCTGGCCGCCGTCGGGGGCACGCTGACGGCGGGCCCGGCGGGCGAGGACCGGTTCCGCCTCCAGGCGCGGGTACCGAGGGACGGGGTGACCGCGTGAGCGGACCGGTGCGGCTGCTGCTCGCCGACGACGAGCACCTGATCCGGGGCGCGCTGGCCGCGCTGCTCTCGCTGGAGGACGATCTGGTCGTCGTCGCGGAGGCGGCGAGCGGGCCCGAGGCGCTGGCGATGGCGCTGGCCCACACCCCCGACGTGGCGGTGCTCGATCTCCAGATGCCGGGCGCGGACGGTGTGAGCGTGGCCACATCACTGCGGGCCGAACTGCCGGGCTGCCAGGTGCTGATCGTGACCGGGCACGGCCGGCCGGGCCACCTGAAGCGGGCGCTGGCGGCGGGAGTGCGGGGGTTCGTGCCGAAGACGGTCAGCGCCGGACGGCTCGCCGAGATCATCCGTACCGTGCACGCCGGAAGCCGGTACGTCGACCCCGAGTTGGCCGCCGACGCGATCTCCGCCGGCGACTCCCCGCTGACCGCGCGGGAGGCCGAGGTGCTGGAACTGGCGGCCGACGGGGCACCGGTCACGGAGATCGCCGAGCGGGCCGCGCTGTCCCCGGGGACGGTGCGGAACTACCTCTCCTCGGCGGTCACCAAGCTGGGCGCGGAGAACCGGCACACCGCGGTACGTCTCGCACGCGACCGGGGTTGGGTATAGTTGGCTCCGCGCCACGGCGCACCGCGGACGTAGCTCAGTTGGTAGAGCGCAACCTTGCCAAGGTTGAGGTCGCGAGTTCGAGCCTCGTCGTCCGCTCCATGAAGAAGCCCCCGGTTCTCCACCGGGGGCTTCTCGCGTGTCAGGACCAGCGGGTGCCGGTCAGCCGCTCGTACGCCTCGATGTACTTGGCGCGCGTGGCCTCCACCACCTGCTCCGGCAGCGCCGGCGGGGGCTGCTCGCTCCCGCGGTCCCAGCCGGACTCGGGGCCGGTCAGCCAGTCCCGCACGAACTGCTTGTCGTACGACGGCTGGGCATGGCCGGGCTCCCAGGTCTCGGCCGGCCAGAAGCGGGACGAGTCGGGGGTGAGCACCTCGTCGGCGAGGACCAGGGTGTCGCCGTCGAAGCCGAACTCGAACTTGGTGTCCGCCAGCACGATCCCCCGGTCCCGGGCGATGTCCCGGGCGCGGGCGTACACCGCGAGGGTGGCCTGACGGAGCTGGGCGGCGGTGTCCGCGCCGACCTGGCGGGCCACCTCCTCGTACGACACGTTCTCGTCGTGCTCGCCGACCTCGGCCTTGGTGGCCGGGGTGAAGATCGGGCCGGGCAGCTCCGAGCCGTCCACCAGCCCCTCGGGCAGCGCGAGCCCGCAGACCGTACGGGACTCCTGGTACTCCGCGAGGCCCGAGCCGGTCAGATAGCCGCGCGCCACGCACTCCACCGGGACCATGTCCAGCGACTTGCAGACCAGGGTGCGGCCCGCCCAGTCGGCCGGGGCGCCCTCGGGCAGCACGGTGCTGATGACATGGCTCGGGGCCAGGTCACGGAGCCGGTCGAACCACCACAGGGACAACTGGGTCAGCACCCGGCCCTTGTCGGGGATCTCGGTGGGCAGCACCCAGTCGTAAGCGGAGATGCGGTCACTGGCGACCATCACGAGGTCGCCCGCCTCGTCGCGGTACAGCTCGCGCACCTTGCCGGTGTGCAGGTGCACCAGACCCGGAACCTCGGTCGGCTCGGGCTTTTCTACGAATCCGGACACGGTTCCTCCCCGTGGTTCTGTCCAACTGCGTCGATTCTCCCGTATGCCGGAGACCGGGCAGGTGGCAGGGTCAGTCCCGCTTGCAGATACGGTCCAGCAGGTTGGCGGTGGCCCGCTGGACACGGGCGTCCACATGGCCGGGCCGGTCCAGCGCCGGGGACCAGGCGAAGGTGCCGGAGGCGAACACCCAGGCACCGGAGGGGGCGCGGTACAGCGAGGTCTCCTGGTGGCGCCGGGCGCCCTCGCCGTCGGTGTACGGGGAGTGCGCGAGCAGCACCCGCTCCTCGTGCTCGGGCAGGGCGGTGCGCGGGTAGTACCGGTCGGCCTCGCCCGCGACCAGGCCCGCGATCCCGTCGCCCTCGCGGGCACCGGTCGCGTCCCACAGCCAGTGCCCGGCGTTGCGGACGATCAGCGGATGCGGCTCGGGCACCCGGCCCGCGTACTGGATGCCGATCAGCTGCTGCTCGGGGCGGTCGATCTCCCGCCACAGCACCGGCCTGCCCGGACCCTTGCGCTTGCGGCAGGTCAGCAGCCGGTCCGGTACGCCGGACGCGGACGGCGACAACTCCACCTGCCAGTACATGGTGTTGGCCGACAGGAAGACCAGCGAGGTGCCCTGGTCGCGGGCCTCCTCCACCGCCCGGCGCATCGGCGCCGACCAGTACTCGTCATGGCCGGGGAAGACCAGACCCCGGTACCGGGTGGGGTCGACGCGGCCGGCGTGCAGATCGCGGGCGTCGGCATAGGCCAGGTCGTAGCCGTAGCGCTCGGCCCAGCGGATGAAGTCGTAGGCGTGGCCGACGTGCAGCGGCAGCCCGGCGCCGGCGTAGGGGCGGTCGAAGGAGACGGTGGTGGCGGCGTCCGCCTCGCCGAGCAGGCAGCCCTCCTCGTCCCACGCGTGGTAGAGGCTGGCACCGGTGCGGCCGTCCTCCGGGTACAGGTTGTACGCCTGCCAGGTGATGTCCGGGAGCAGCAGCAGGAGGTCGGCGGGCTCGTCGTCGCGGACCGTGAAGGGCACGTGGGAGCGGTAGCCGTCGGCGGTGGTCAGGACGGCGACATAGGCCCCGACGCGCCACTCGGCGGGTACCTGGAGGCGCCAGGACTGCCACCAGTGGTGGCAGGAGACCGTGCGGTCGGCGGCCAGCGGCGCGGTCTGCACGATGCCGGAGAGCCGGGGGCTGGTGGTGATCTTGGCGGCGCCGTGACCGGCGTAGTGGCCGATCCGGTAGATGTCGACGCTGAACTCCTGCGGCGGGTCGACCGTGATGTGGAAGTCGATCGCCTCGCCGGGCGCCACCCCGCCGGTGGACGCGAAACCCTTGATCTGGCGGCTCACGTCGTCGGCCGAGCGCGGGCCGGGGCCGGCCGAGCGCGGGGCCGGGACGAGCGGCGCGCCGGGGCGGCCGGGCCGGGTGGTGGCCGGCTGGGTGGTGTCGACGTACCAGGGGACCACCTTGCCGGTGTCGTCGAAGTAGGTCTCACTGCCACGCAGCCAGGGCACCGGGCCCTGGCCGAAGGGATCGGTGACGGCGTGCGCGAGCGCTCCCGACTCCCAGCGGCGGATGTGATCCGAGGTCATGGACGCCCCCTCCCTCGTGTCCCCCGTTGCCGTTACGGCGTTGTCTGTGGTGCCAGGACCGGAACCCGGTGTCTTCGCCTGCTGTCTCGGGTGTGCTCGGTGCGCCGGATCACTCGGCCATGCGGGCGTGTGTCGTATGCCCGTGCCATGTGCGTGTCGATCCCAGCACATCACATAACGCACGACTCCGGTCACTGTTCGTTGTGAATTGGCCTGAAGTGGAAGGCCCTGCTCCGTTACGACCGTGGACGTCCGGGTCTCCTGGTGCCCGGTGTCGACTTCTGTGCCGGGCGCTCAGACCAACCGGACCGGCTTCTCCGGCCGTATCCCGAACTGGGCCAGCCAGGCGCGCAGCGGGATCGGATCGCCCTCCTCGATCAGACTGAGCACCTTCGGGGTGAGGTCGGCGGCGCGCTCGCCGTCCAGCAGCAGGGTGGGGCCGTCCAGCCAGTCCAGGCCGGGGGCGGCTCCGGCGGTCTCGACGGCCGCGCAGCAGATCATCGCGGTGATGTGCGCGGCGAGCAGCTCCCGGCCGGTGCGCGGGGGCTGAAGCGGGAACAGCGGCAGGTCGCCGTCCTCCCACAGCGCGCTGTCCGGCCCCTGCGCCCGCGCGCCCTGCGGTGCGGCGCTCTCCTCACGGGCCAGCGCGGCGCTGAGCCCGGCGGCGAGGAGCGCGCTGCGCTCGGTGGCGGGGTCGGGGTCGGCATCGGGGTCCGGCTCGGCGCAGTCGGTGTTGCCGATGCGGCCCGCTTTATGCGTGTTGTCTACTTTGCCCGCGTTGTCAGGGGGTGCGGTGGGCGCCGGGACCGTGGGGGTGGCGGCGGGCTCGGCGAGGTGGTCCAGGACGCGGGCCAGGGTGGGGCCGCCGGGGTCGGGGGTGGCCGGGTCCAGGCTGGGGCTGACGCCGAGCGAGTCCAGCACCTGGTGCAGCCGGGCCGCCTCCGCACGCCAGGTGCGGTCCACGACCTCCTCCGGGTACGCCTGCCAGTCCACCGGCGCCCAGCGGGGACCGGACTCGGCGGGCCCGCCGTGGAAGAGACGGGCGGTGAGCAGGGACACCGCCTCGTCCACCGCGCCGGGCTCCTCCAGCAGATCGCAGGCGGGGCGCTCACCGAGCCGGGCGGCGAAGCCGTCGGCCAGCCGGTCGCGCCGGGACAGCTCGGTCAGCGCGGCGGCCACGCCCACGTCCAGCCGGGAGGGCCAGCGGCCCATCCGCCAGGCGGGCAGCGCCACCTTGGTCAGCAGCCGGTCCCACCCCGCGTACGCCAGCCCGACCTGCTCCTGGGCGGCGATCCGGGGGCCGTAGTCCACCGACCGGGCGCGCTCGGCGGCGGCCGTGGCCACCCCGCGCTCCATCAGCGCGGCATGCTCCCGGCAGCCGCGCAGCAGCAGCCGGGCCACCCGGCCGAGGACCGCGCACCCACCCCGGGTCAGCGGGCCGTGGCCCGGCGCGTCGGCGACGGCCAGCGCGGCGTCCAGCCCGCGCACGAAGCGGCGGGCGGCGGCTATGTCGGGCTGCGCGGACGGGCCCGTACCCGCGACGACCGGGGCGAGCACCGCGCGCAGCTCGGCGACCCGCATCCACCACAGGAACGGTGACCCGATCACCAGCACCGGCGCCGGCACGGCGAGCCGCCGCTCCGGGCGCGCGCCGGGAACCAGCGGCTCGTCGTGCGCACGCGTGACGTGCTGGGCGTGGGCCGGGTGCGTACGGTCCTCCAGCCAGCTGTCGCAGTCCGGGGTGAGCGCTATCGCGGAGGGTGCGGGCACGTCCAGCCGGTCGGCGAGGTCGCGCACCATCCGGTACAGGTCGGGGGCGGACCGCTCGGACACCGGGACCGTGGGGCTCGCTGCGGGGCGCGCGCGGGCCACCACCAGGGCGATGCCCGCGGCCGCCAGCAGCACCAGCACCGCGAGGCCGCCCACCACCCAGCGGGCCGTGTCCCAGCCCCGGCCGCTGAACTGGCCGGTGGCACCTCCGGTCAGCAGGATCACCTCCGCCGCCGCGGGCAGCAGCGCCACGGCCAGCGCCCGGCTGCGCACCCGCAGCACGGCCAGCGCGCGTGAACGCGCGGCCCGCGCGCCCAGCTCCCCACCGGTTCCGGTCATGGTTCCGGTCATGCGCGACGCTCACCCCCTCCGTGCCGATCGCGTCCTGTCCTGGCGGTTGCCCACTCCCCCACTGTGGCACCCGTCACTGACATCGCAATGCCGGTGGGCCAAGTGCCGGACCGCATGCGCCGCACCATAGTTGGGCCCCCGGCCCCCGTCAGCCGGATGGCGCATCGCTCACTCGATGGAATGGCCTTGGTCAGAGCTGGAGGACGGACGGTGACAGAAGGCAAAGGTTGGGCCCCGGATTTCGGGGTCCGGGGCCTGGAGTGGATCTGGGATGGATATGGCCTGGATCCGGTGTGGGATCGGGGCTTCGGCGGGCCCTACGCCACGCTGGTCCTAGCCGTGTCGGCCGCCTTCGCCGCGATGTCCGTGCGGTGGTGCGAGCCGTCGAGTCCGATGCGGGCCACCGCGCGGTACGCGCGCTCGCGGGCCTCGGCCAGATCCTCGCCGGTGGCCGTGACCGACAGCACCCGGCCGCCCGCGCTGACCACGGCGTCCCCCTCCCGCCTGGTCCCGGCGTGCAGGACGTAGGCGTGCGGGGCGTCCTCGGCGGCCACCTCGCCGAGGCCGGTGACCGGATCGCCGGTGCGCGGGGTGCCGGGGTAGTTGTGCGAGGCGACGACCACGGTGACGGCCGCGTCCTCGCTCCAGCGCAGCGGCTCCAGATCGGCGAGGGTGCCGTTGGCGGAGGCGAGCAGGAGGGAGGCGAGCGGGGTCCGCAGGCGGGCCAGCACGACCTGGGTCTCGGGGTCGCCGAAGCGGGCGTTGAACTCGATGACCCGTACCCCGCGCGAGGTGATGGCGAGGCCCGCGTACAGCAGCCCGGAGAAGGGCGTGCCGCGCCGGCGCAGCTCGTCCACGGTCGGCTGGAGCACGGTGCGCAGCACGTCGTCCACCAGCTCGGGATCGGCCCAGGGCAGCGGGGAGTACGCGCCCATGCCACCGGTGTTGGGGCCCTCGTCGCCGTCCAGCGCGCGCTTGAAGTCCTGCGCGGGCTGGAGGGGCACCACGGTCACGCCGTCGGTCACGGCGAAGAGCGAGACCTCGGGGCCGTCGAGGAACTCCTCGATCACCACCCGCTCGCACCCGGCCGCGTGCGCCTTGGCCTCCTCGGCGTCGGAGGTGACGACGACGCCCTTGCCCGCGGCCAGCCCGTCGTCCTTGACGACATAGGGGGCCCCGAAGGCGGTGAGCGCCTCGGCGACCTCGTCGGCGGTGGTGCAGACGTACGAGCGCGCGGTGGGCACCCCGGCCGCGGCCATGACGTCCTTGGCGAACGCCTTCGACCCCTCCAGCACGGCGGCCTCGCGGGACGGTCCGAACACCGGGAAGCCCGCCTCCCGTACGGCGTCGGCCACGCCCGCGACCAGAGGGGCCTCCGGGCCGATGACGACGAGGCCGGCCTCCAGCTCCCCGGCGAGCGCGGCGACGGCCTTGCCGTCGAGCGCGTCCACCTGGTGCTGCTGGGCCACCTCGGCGGTGCCCGCGTTGCCGGGGGCACAGTGCAGCGCGGTGACGTCGGGGTCGAGGGACAGGGAGCGGCACAGGGCGTGTTCGCGGGCGCCGCCGCCGATGACGAGGACCTTCACGGGGGTCAGCCTATCGGCTGGGTTGCCGAAGGTCGGGGGGCGGGGAAGTTGGAGGAACCTACGAGGGCGCTCGCGCGGGGGGCCGGAGCCTTTGGAGGGCTCGGGCGGGAGCCGGAGCCTTCGGGGGGCTCGGGCGGGAGCCGGAGCCTTCGGGGGGCTCGGGCGGGAGCCGGAGCCTTCGGGGGGCTCGGGCGGGAGCCGGAGCCCGGCTCGGTCCGCTCGCCCGCGACCGTGCGCAACTTGGGCTGCGCCCACCTGGGGGCCCGGAGCACGCCGGCAGCCGTCCGGGCGCCCCGGTGTCCTGCCTGGGAACCGCCGGAGACGGCCCTACTGATCGTTGGAGAACTCGTCCAGCACTGTGGCGCCCAGTTCGCGGACGATCAGGTCGCGGCCGGAGAGGGCGGATTCGTCCAGGTCGGGGTCGTCGTCGGCGGGGGTGTCGTCCTCGGGGGAGACGGGGGGCGGTTCGGGGGCCGGGAGTCTGGGGGCCGGGGCCGGCTGGGCGCCGCCGGTCGGGGTGGGGGCGCTCTGCTGGGGGGCTGCGGGGCGGGGCGGTGCCGGGGTGCCGTAGCCGCCCGCGTTCGCCGCACCGCCTCCGCCGAAGCCCGGGTTGCCGCCGGGGGGCGGGGGCGCGGAGCCGCCGCCGGAGGGGTCGATGACCGGGTCGATCTTCCACTGCACGTTGAACTGCTCGGCCAGCGCCTGCCGGAGTACGTCCTCGCTGCCACTGGCGGAGAAGTTGTCCCGGGCGCCCGCGCTGGCGAAGCCGAGCTGGAGGGTGGTGCCGTCGAAGCCGGTCACCTGGGCGTTCTGGCTCAGCAGGATCCAGGTGAAGCGGCGGCGGTTCTTGACGGCCTCCAGGATGTTCGGCCAGAGCATGCGGGGGTCGAGGCCGCCGGCGGGGGCGGCGGGCGCCGCCGGTGCGGGGGCCGCGGGCTGGGGCCGGCTCGGGGCCGACGGCCCACTGGGCGGGGTCTGCTGCTGCGGCGGGCCCTGACCTGCCGGGGTGGCGGTGGGCCACGCACCGGAGCGGCGGCCGCCCCCTGCGGGAGCGGCGGCGGGCCAGGCGCCTGGTGCGGCCGGGGTGGCTTCGGGAGCAGGCGCCGGAGCCGGGGCGGGCGGAGGGTTCGGCGCGGGGGCCTGCGCCGCCGGGGCAGGGGCAGCGGCCGGGCTCGCACCCGTACCGGGCCCCACCGGGTTGCGTACGGCCGCACGGGCGGCGGCAGGACCGCCACCGGGCGGTACGGGCGCGCTGTCCCCCATGGCCGAGGCCGGGGGCGGGGCCGGGGCTGCCGCGCCGGGGTGGGCGTCGGGGCCGGGCACGTACCGCATGGGCGGAGCGCCCGCACCCGAGGAGAAGTTCACGCCGCGCTCGATGCGGTCGAGGCGGGCCATGACGGAGCGCTCGTCGCCGTACGCGGCCGGAAGCATCACGCGCGCGCAGATGAGTTCGAGCTGGAGACGGGGGGAGTTGGCGCCGCGCATCTCGGTGAGGCCCTCGTTGACGAGGTCGGCGGCGCGGCTCAGCTCGGCGGCGCCGAAGATCTCGGCCTGGGCCTGCATGCGCTCGATGACGTCGGCCGGGGCGTCGATGAGGCCCTTCTCGGCGGCGTCGGGCACGGCGGCGAGGATCACCAGGTCGCGCAGCCGCTCCAGCAGGTCGGCGACGAAGCGACGGGGGTCGTTGCCGCCCTCGATGACATGGTCCACAACCTCGAAGGCGGCGGCTCCGTCCCCGGTGGCGAAGGCTTCGACGACGGAGTCCAGCAGGGACCCGTCGGTGTAGCCGAGGAGGGAGGTGGCCATGGGGTACGTCACACCGTCCGCGCCGGCGCCCGCGAGCAGCTGGTCCATGACGGACATGGAGTCACGCACGGACCCCTGGCCCGCGCGCACGACCAGCGGGAGCACACCCTCCGCGACCGGGATGTCCTCCTTCTGGCACACCTCGCCGAGGTACTCCCGGAGGGTGCCGGGCGGGACGAGCCGGAAGGGGTAGTGGTGCGTACGCGACCGGATGGTCCCGATGACCTTCTCGGGCTCGGTCGTGGCGAAGATGAACTTGAGGTGCTCCGGGGGCTCCTCGACGACCTTCAGCAGCGCGTTGAAGCCGGCCGACGTGACCATGTGGGCCTCGTCGATGATGTAGATCTTGTAGCGGCTGCCGGCGGGGCCGAAGAACGCCTTCTCGCGCAGCTCACGGGCGTCGTCCACACCACCGTGGGAGGCGGCGTCGATCTCGATGACGTCGATCGAGCCGGGTCCGTTGCGTGCGAGGTCCTGGCACGACTGGCACTCGCCGCAGGGGGTGGGGGTGGGACCCTGCTCACAGTTGAGACAGCGGGCCAGGATGCGGGCACTGGTCGTCTTGCCGCAGCCGCGCGGACCACTGAACAGGTACGCGTGATTGACCCGGTTGTTCCGCAGCGCCTGCTGCAGCGGGTCGGTTACGTGCTCCTGCCCGATGACCTCGGCAAAGGTCTCCGGGCGATAGCGGCGGTACAAGGCGAGAGACGACACGCATACGAGGTTATAGGGGAGCACCGACAACCGGCCGCACGGCGGAAGCGGGCCCGGACCGCCGCAGGCCACCGGCGGGACCCCGCCTCCGGCCCCGCACACACAAGGGCCCCCCACGCACCTGCCAGGGCCGACCTACCCTTGCTGCCTTCCGGCCCTGGGGGAGTTCAGTCAGATAGCACCGCGTGGGGGGCTGCGGAAAGAGTACCTGATCCGGACCGCCGCGAGATACCTCGCACGAACCCGTGATGAGCGCCCGTCCGAGGCCGGGAACGAGGTTCGCGAGCACTCCCCGCGGTCATGTAATGTTTGCCGCGGAGGATTCGCCTAGTGGCCTAGGGCGCACGCTTGGAAAGCGTGTTGGGGGCAACCCCTCACGAGTTCGAATCTCGTATCCTCCGCACTGGCCCAGCAGGGCAGACGAGGGCCCCGACCGGAATCCGGTCGGGGCCCTCGTCGTTGGGTGGTTGCAGTTCTGGTTACGGTTGCTCCGTGCCGCGCCTCCTCTGCTCACCTCCGCCCAACCCTTCACGTCGGCAACTCGAGCACGCCGGCGCACGCCGACCAATGTCGAGGCACGTCTCCTCAGACCTCGCGTTCACGGTTTCGCGGATGAGTGGGATCACTCCGTTGAGCACGAACGTCCCTGTGGATAACTCTGATGTCCTAAATCCTCCCTAGTAGGGTCGAGACGTGGCCACTCCCCTGTTCTTCGACACCGCCCTCCACTCCCTCCCCTCTGTCCCTGAGGAGGCCGTTGAACACGGTGAGGTGTTCACGCGGCGCTGGGTCGTTGATCTGATCCTCGACCTGGTGGGCTACACGTCGGACAAGCCGCTCTGCGATCTGAAGCTCATGGAGCCGGCCTGCGGGTCTGGAGCGTTTCTCGGAGCCGTGGCATCGCGGATCAGTGCGTCCTGCCGCGAACAGAACCGATCCATCGGTGACGCGCTCGGGGCTGTTCGTGCACTTGACCTGCTGGAGCGCAACGTCCGCAGGAGCGGCGAAGTAGTCGAGAAGCAGTTGGTCGACGATGGCTGGGATCCAGCTACGGCCCAGCAGGTAGCGGAGTCCTGGGTTGGACAGGGTGACTACCTGCTCCAGCCGGAATCAACCCAGTACGCGGACTACGTCGTCGGCAACCCGCCATACATCCGCCTGGAAGACGTTCCCGCAGACAGGATGGCGGTCTACCGTCACGCGTGCCCCACCATGGGCGGTCGCGCAGACATCTACGTCGGCTTCTTCGAAGTCGCTCTCCGAAGCCTCGGGCCAGGAGGACAGCTGGGCTTCATCTGCGCGGATCGCTGGATGCGCAACCAGTACGGTCGGCGGCTGCGACATTTGGTGACCAAGAGCTTCAGCATGGACCTGACCCTGGTCATGCACGACGTCGACGCGTTCAACGACCAGGTTTCCGCCTACCCGGCCATCACGCTCATCAGCAAGCGGGCACAGGGCACCGCCGTAGCCGCCGACACCACGCGAGCCTTCGGCGCTTCCGAAGCCACCAACTTCGCGCGCTGGTACACGAGCGATCGGACTGAAACGGTCGCGACGGAAGCCTTCCAGGCCGCTCGCATGCCGCACTGGTTCCCGGACGAGGACTCATGGCCGAGCGCCTCACCCGCCCGACTGGCCGTGCTCGAAGAGCTGACGGAGCGCTTCCAACTGCTCGAGAACAGCAGCACCGGCACCCGGGTCGGCATTGGCATCGCCACCGGAGCGGACAAGGTCTTCCTCACCGATGACGACACGTCGATCGAGGATGACCGGTTGCTGCCTATGGCCATGGTCCGCGACACCACGAGCGGCGTGCTCAACTGGAATGGCACCTACCTGGTCAACCCCTGGACGGCCAGTGGTGACTTGGTCGACCTCGCCGTGTACCCCCGACTTGCGAAGTATCTCGACGAGCACGGAGCCGCGTTGCGCAAGCGCTACGTGGCGGTCAAGCAGCCCCACCGCTGGTACAAGACCATCGACAAGGTCGATCACGCGCTGACCCGGCGGCCCAAGCTGCTGTTCCCGGATATGAAGCTGACGATCCATCCGGTACTCGATGAGGGCGGACTGTACCCTCACCACAACCTGTACTTCATCGTCTCGGACGTCTGGGACATGCGCGTGCTGGGTGGTCTGCTGCTCTCCAAGGTCGCGGAAGCATTCGTGGAGGCGTACGCGGTCAAGATGCGAGGCGGGACCCTCCGCTTCCAGGCCCAGTACCTCCGCAAGATCCGGGTCCCCGACCCGGAAGCGATCAGCGAGCATGACCGGGACGCCCTGGCGGCAGCCTTCGACAAGCGAGACGTGAGCGCAGCCACTCAAGCCGCCCTACGCGTCTACGGACTTGCCGAACTGCCTGACTAGAAGGACGGATCTTGACGGTCGCCCGCCAGGATTTCGAGGATGCGATAGCGGCCTACTGGGACGCTGGGAAGCTGCAGGGCGAACAGTCCGCTATCAAGGCCGCGGTCGGGGTCGGCACGGCCGGATCGGTACGCAGCGGCAAGCACTTCGACGTGATCGCAGCCCTCTTGGCGAAGTTCTTCCTGGAAGCCGGCTACCCGGCCGAGAGCATCCGCGTCAGCAAGTCCCAAGGGCTGGAGTTGCCCGGCTACTACCGGCCGCAGAAGCAGTGGGACCTCGTAGTCGTCCACGAGGGCGTACTTGTCGCAGCCTTCGAGTTGAAGGCGCTCGGCGGTCCTTCGTTCGGCAACAACTTCAATAATCGCGTCGAAGAAGCCTTGGGCAGCGCCGTTGACCTTCGCCGCGCAGCCCTCGCTGACCTATTCCCGAAAGAGAAGCCCTGGCTCGGCTACTTCTTCATCATGCAGGACGGGCAAGGATCCCGACGGCCGGTTAAAACTGCGAAGGGCGCCCTGCCCGCCGACAAGATTTGGACCGAAACCTCGTATCAGGATCGGTTTGGCATCTTCTGCGAGCGCCTGATGGCTGAACAGCTCTATGACGCCGCGTGCTACGTGACCTCTTCGGCTGAAGACCCCACGCCCATCGAGCTCGTAGAAAGCCTCGACTGGCGGCACTTCTCAGCAGCGATCAATGCGCGGCTCACCTACTTGAGGGACCTCGGCATTCCCGGATGACACCACCGGTCTATCTGACTCCTTCTTCGCTGATTACATGTCAGCAGCAAACGGATACGCCGTCATTCACGCTCCCCGAGCATCGCTTTCACATGCTTAACGCGACCTTCGATGGCAACCTTGAGGGCGTATCCGGTCGCGGTTTGCAGAGGCTCCTTATACGTCACCGTTCCGTCCTCTGCCTTCTGCGTGGTCACGAACCACCCAATGTTGTACACCTTCTTGCCGACGAATCGACTGATCATCTCTTGATAGCGTTGGGTATATGACATGCCCTTGAATACCGGGTCGGTTTCAAAGAGCGCATGTGACTGCCTATTCTGCTTCTCGGTCTCGTCTGTCTCCTCAAGCACGAAGGCGTAGCCGAGCCAAGGCGGCACCTCACCGAAGGGCTCGTTCATCTCCTTGGCCGCTGACAAGTCAGTGGCACTCCCGAGCGCTTCTTCGAATCGGTTGTTGAAATTCTTTGCCACACTACCGACTTGGGATTTGAACTCAAAGGCAGCAACAAGAACCCCCCTGTAAACAACCACAAGGTCCCAGGACTTGCGGACGCGATAATATCCAGGAAGATAGGGCCTCCCGGTTCGAATGTCCTTCTTCGGGATACCACAGGCGACAAAGATTTCCTTCACGGCATTCTCGAAACCCGCGATGTGGCCGTTAGCGCGGGCCTCTCCTCCGGCTTTTCCGTCGTCTTCCTGATTTCCCCTCTGCTCCGCGCGCTTGTCCCAGAAATCTTTGGCCGCCTGCTGGATGACCTCGTGCTCCATCCCAGATCTCCTCGCCTGAACGGGTACGGGGACCCCGGTTCGGGAACCCGCTGGGCCCAAGTGTGGGGGGTAGCACTGACAGTCGAGGGCGTGGAGAGGCGAGCCCGCACACTCCACGCAGCGTCAGGGCGGGTTGCGCGGGGCACACAACACGCCCTGCGCCCTAGCTAACAGGCATCAAGATCCCCGTAGTTGCCTGGGTTCCTCGCTCGATCGACCGCCTCCGTGCAGGCGTCGCCGAACGCGGCACTGACAGCGTCCTCATCGGTACCGCGGACTTGAGCTTCGACCTCCTGGCCTGAGCGCCGCGCGGTGTGCCAACGGACTGGCAGATCCGTGAAGAGGTCAGGCTCGAACTCCCACGCCAGCGCGGACAAACGCTCGGCTCGACCAACATTAAGCCGGTAGCCACCAGGCAGATAGACGGCATAGGCGTGATGGACAACCCGACGGTCAGGCATCTGATCACGGATGGCCCGCGGGCCGCCCGGTCCCTCGTGGTCCCACTTCTCCCGGTCCCATTCCTCGACCTTCGCAGGCTCGCCGGGATGGTCGGCTCCCCACTGTGAGGCCACCGCGGCCGCGTGCTCGTGGTGCAGGAAGGGGATGCGGCGATCGCCGAGGAGGGCCACGTACACCGTCGGCTCCGCTGGGGTGGACGACCGGCTCGGGTTGGGCGCGGCGTGCCCAGAGGCCGGCACGACCGAACTCGAGCTGGGGCCCCACAGCAGGCCGCCGACCTTCGCGGCGGTTTGCTGGAGCACCTGTCCTGTCACGTGCTGGTAGCGGCGACGCATCCGGGCGGACTTGCCGGGCTCCCAGCCCATGATGCGATCGACGATGGCTTCCGGGACGCCGAGGATCAGCAGGACCGTCGCTGCTGTGTGACGGGCGTCGTGGAGACGGCCGTCACGGACCTTCGCGGACTTCAGCAGGTCCTTCCACCTGTGGAAGTCGGTGTTCGGGTTCAGCGCCTCGCCGGTGGGTGAGGTGAAGACGTACCCCTTCTCCACCCAGAGGTCGCGGGCAAGCACTCGTTCGCGTTCCTGTTCCGCCTTGTGCTGGCGGAGCAGGGCGAGGAGCTGATCGGGCACGCCGATGGAGCGTTTGCCCGCGCGGGTCTTGGTGTCCTTCGTCTCGCGTCGGACATTGATCTTCTGCGGGCAGTAGCCGGCCTTGCGACCGCACTTGTCGCCACAGCCGTGCTCGTAACGGGGCCGCAGGCGGCCACGACGCACGAGGATCACGCCGGTCTCGAAGTCCACGTCCTCCCACTTGAGGCCGAGCACCTCGCCCTGCCGCAGGCCGAGCGCGAGCGCGATGACCCAGCGCGCGGTGTTGCGCGCCTTGGTGGCCTCGACGAGCAGGCGCTGGATCTCTTCGAGCGTGTACGGCTCGACTTCCTCCTCGTCCACCTTGGGCGCCTTGGCGATCGACGCAGGGTTGATGGTGAGGTGGCGGCGGCGTACGGCCTCGTTGAGCGCCGTCTTGACCGTGCGGTGTGCCTGGTGAGCGGTGCCGGCGGAGCTGCCGTTCGCCTGCATCTTTCGGTAGAGGCGCTCCAGGTGCTCTGGTTCGAGCTTCGCCAGGCGGTGGGCGCCGAGGCTCGGGATGAGGTGGTGGTAGACGGCCACGCGGTAGCGGCGCAGCCTCCACGGGCACGCGCTGACCTCTGCCACGCGCCTCTCCCCACTTTTCCCGCCCCGCCCCGTGCAGACAGCACGGGGCACCGCATCTCTCACAAATGAAGGGCCCTCCAGCCATGACGCGTTCGACCACACCCACACTGCAGTGTGCCGACACCTCCTGCCCGATCTGCACCGCACCACAGCACGACGAGCGAGGAATGTTGCGGTGCGCCATCCTCACTCTGCTGGGCCAGGGCCGGTGGATGGCCGGTGATCACATCCCGCTGCCCGACGTCCTCTCCGCCGGCGGCGACTACCTGAGCCGACTCGCGGGCACGGTCGGTGACGGCACCCCCGTGCCCCCCGTCGAGGACTGGTCCTGGATCGACGCAGAGCTGCGCTTGGTGGTCGCCCGAGCCGCAGGGCTGGATGCCGTCAGCACTCTCGATCCGCGAATCGACAAGGTATTGGCCACCGCCGCCCGCCGCTCACCGCGTAGCCAGATGAAGCTCCTCGATCTCGCCGCCGAGCAGTTCGCCGATCTCTCCGCGCGACAGCGAATCGTCTGAGCCCCCAAGCTCCCACGCCGTACCCAGATACGAGGACGTACCGACATGCCTGATCAGCACTCCGAAATCCCGCTCACGCAGCATCCGATGATGCTGACTGCCACCACTACGACGGGAGCAAGTTGGAGGTTCGGACACTCCCCCGTGGGGGGAGCGTCCGAACCCGGTCCCGCCCCGGGGGTGGCGGGGCCCGTCCGGCGCCAGGGGGCACCGGACGGGAAGGCAGCGACCGAGGGCGGATCGCAGCCAGATCAGGCCGGTCGTCAGCGCCGGGCCAGGGGAAAGTCTCGTCCGCGTGACAAGCAGCAGCGCCGCGCCCACAGCGTTCGGCTCAACGACGTCGAACTCTCCATCATCCAGGCCGGCGCCGACGCCGTGGGAACGAGCGTCGCCGGCTTCCTCGCCCACTCCGGCCTGGCCGCCGCCCGCGACCAGAACCGCACCGCCGCAACCATCGCGGCCGAACACGATGTGCTCATCGAGCTGTTCGCCACTGGCCGCAAGCTCGGCTGGGCGGGCAGCAACCTCAACCAGATTGCCAAGATCCTCAACGCGGGCGGCGACATCGCTCCCGCCCGCATCGAGGAGACCCTCACCGAGGTCCAGCGCGCGGCCATCGCCACCCGGACCGCTGTCGAGCAGGTCAACAACCTCCCGAAGGGCGAGAGCGCTTGATCCCCCGCATCCACAAGCAAGGCAGCAGTACCCGCGGGCTGCTCAACTACCTGTTCGGCAAGGGCACCCGGGAAGAGCACGTCGACCCCCATCTGGTCGCCTCCTTCGACAGTACGGCGCCCGACCCGGGGCGCGACGCGTCCGCGACAAGGCAAGATCTGCAGCGTCTTCTCGACCAGCCACTGCGCCTGGTCTCCGAAGACCAGCGGCCCGACCAGCACGTGTGGCACTGCTCCGTTCGCGCGGCCGCGACCGACCGCATCCTGAGCGACGAGGAGTGGGGCGATATCGCCCGCCGCATCGTGGCCGCCACTGGCATCGACCCGGACGGCGCGGTCGGTGCCGGCTGCCGGTGGGCCGCCGTCCGGCACGCCGACGACCACATCCACGTCATCGCCACCCTCATACGTGAGGACGGCTGGCGACCCCACCATCACCGCTCCGGGCAGCGCGCCCAGGCCGAAGCCCGTCTCATCGAAGCCGACTACGACCTCCATCGCGTCGCCCCCGGCGACGGAACGGCGGCCAAGCGCCCTACCAGCGCCGAACGGCACAAGGCCGAACGGCAAGGGCGCCAGCGAACAGCGCGGGAACAGCTGCGCGAGTCCGTGCGGGGTGCGGCGGCAGGCGTTACCTCCACGGACGAGTTCTTCGAGCGTCTCGCCGCCGAGGGGCTGCTGGTCCGAAAGCGGTTCGCCCCGTCGGGCGACCTACTCGGGTACAAGGTCGCATTGCCTGGCGACCGCAACAAGGACAACGAACCCGTCTTCTACGCAGGGTCCACCCTCGGCCCCGACCTGTCCCTGCCCCGTATCCGAGAGCGCTGGACCCGTGACGCAGCGGCGATCTCCGCGGGCCCTTCCGAAACGGCACAGCCCTTGCTGCCGCCCATCACCCATCCCGCCTTCGCCCGGCGCCGGGCTACCGATGCCACCTGGCAGGCCCTGCTGGTCATCGACCTTGGCGACGAGGGCGCGGCCGCGGCCCAGATCGCCGCCGCAGGGGAAGTTCTGGACGCGCTCGCCAAGACCTCCGCTACCCACACCCGCGTCGAACTGCGACAAGCGGCCATGGCGTTCGAGCGGGCCGGCCGCTCCCATGTGCGCGCGGTCCGTGGACATGCCCACGCCCTTCGTCAGGCCGCCCGCGATCTTGTTCGCAGCGGCCCTGCCCTCGGACGTGGCGAGGACGGCGCCACCACCGCGATGGTCATCGACATGGCGGTCTTCCTCGTCATCGCCGCGGCGAACTGGCACGCCAAGAAGCACCACAGTCAGCAGGCGGCCGCCGCCCGGCAGACAGCCGCGCATCTGCGCTCCGCCTACCAGGCCGCAGCGGCTCAGCCCATCGACGCCCTCCGCCGGCGCGGCCAGCAGCTGGCACCGCGCATCGGGCACCTGCAAGCCGATCTTCTTCGACAGGCGCTCCCGGAGGAGCTTGCCGAGCGAATACGGGCTGAGCAGAGCTGGCCCGCCCTTGCCGCCACCCTCACGGACGCCCAGCAAGCGGGCCACGATCCAGCCGCCCTGCTCGCCGAAGCAGCCCGACATCGCGAGCTCGACTCCGCCGACTCCGTCAGTGAGGTCCTCGTCTGGCGCCTGCGCCGCGCAGCACACCTACCCGCCGCAGCCGAGATCCCCAGGTCCGTGCCCGCCCGTGCCGAACGGCGTACCGCTACCTCGGCACCCGCCGCAGCACCGATTTCGCGGCCGACGACTCCCTCCAATCACCGGCGCTGAGTCCGGGGAGGGCTCTCTCAGCGGCGACAGCGAGCCGGCCACGGCAACCAGCCCTGACACGCGCGTACAGGAGAGCGCGAGCCCGCCCACCCACAACATCTACCCGAACAGGGTGAAGCCGGGCCACCCGAACGGGAGGCCCGGCTTTTGCGGGACGATGGTCAGTCGGCAGAGGCACTCAGGAGCCGGCCCTGTGCCCTCTCCGGCAGCACCCGGCGCGGCAGCGGGACGGTTAGCCGAGCGGATACCGCGAGCGCGGCAACGAGATCGTGCGGTAGGGGTGCTAAACGACGCGGCCCACAGAAGGCGCGTACGCGGGCAGTTCTGTCCAGGCGTACCACCCCGCAGCCCCAGCTTCGGGCCACCGAGGGCATCGCTGGTCCAGCGAAGCCCTGGCTTCCTGTGTCTCGACCACCTGCAGCTGGCGCAGGATGTTCCCCGTGCTGATGGGCCATAGGCCGCTGTGCTGAGCACCTCGCGCTCACTCAAGAACGCCCAATGCCGACATAACCAGCACGAGCATGGTCATGGTTGCCCCTACGGATGCACCGCTGCACAAGATGCAAGCGGGCAACTTGGCGCCGCCTAGACGGGCCAGCAGCCCGGTTGCCATCCCCACGATGATCGCAGCAAGAAGCGCCGTAACGACCAACAAAACCCTCACGCCAAACGCGTACTCCACCTCAAACCTCCCTAGCGCACTGAGACTCGGTGACGACCTCAGCGTCATTCAGGGGCTCTTCCTGGTCTACGATTCTGGACTAGGTCGGAGATCTCGGGACTACGCAGGACTTGGAGGACGTCGTGGGACGGCGGCCGAAGCCACTCGATCCCAGCCAGCCACTGCACGCCTTCGCACTCGAGTTGCGGCTCCTACGGGACAAGGCCGGGGCGCTTGGCTCTGAAAAGGAAACCTGCCAGCGCGCTGAGATTGGGCGGTCGACGTACTACTCCTACCTCAACGGCGAGAACCTCCCGAGCCGGGACAGACTTGAGGCGGTTGTGAAGGCGTGGGGCGGTGATGTCAAGGTCTGGCTTGAGAGGCGCAGGCAGGTGGAGGCCGCTGTCGTTCAACGATCGTCAACACAGCCCAAGGAGACGAAGGAGCCCTCGGAGCTGTACACCATGATGGTCCTTGGCATCGCTAGCCTCGCGGCACGTAACCCCCATCATCAGATCCATCTCCGTCGGCGGTTCGATGCTGTATGGGCCGGCGCCCTCCACAGGTCCGGTGTACACCGAGAGATTAAGAGAACAGATCATGGCGACTCGTGGCTATTCTGGGAGCCAGGCATAGAGCTCGTATCAGACGCGTTTGTCAGTTTGTTGCCCCAAATTACTGAGCTCCTCAACCACGACAACCACGACATGGAATCCTCCGGCCTTCTACGCGTACGCGGGGCGCTCCATGTCGCCGCGGCTCATGAGGCGTTTGGAGGGCCGTTCGGGCCGGACGTGAGCGAGGTCTACAGATTCGCTGACGCTCCCATCATCCGTGACAAGCTTGCCGCTGACGCATCCGGTGACCTCGCTGTAATCTTCTCGGACAGAGCCCGACACATGGGCAATCTGATCACTCACCATGACACCTTTCAAAGTATCCACGTCAACGGATGGAAGGACTGGGCAGGTGGGGCTGCATGGCTGTACACACCGCATCACTCTCCTCCTATAGGTTGAATACGGTCATCCGATCCAGCGCGCGCTTCGACTCGACTGGTCGAGGCATTGTTAAGCGGCGACCTTGTTGTCATCTAGTTTCTGCGGAGTCCCTGGCTCCGCGTCATTCCCGAGGAACCGAGATGGTTAGCGGATCAACTTGTCTTTGGCTCAACGTGGATGACCCCGCTAGGCTCCGCGCATGCTGACTGCTGAAGCGAAGGTGTCGCTTACCGGGATCAAGCCGACCGGTGAGCCGCACCTCGGCAACTACATCGGGGCGATCAAGCCCGCGCTGGAGTTGGCGTCGGGTGCGGAGTCGATCTACTTCATCGCGGACCATCACGCGCTCACCTCGGTGCGTGATCCCGAGCTCCTGCGCCGGTGGACCCGTTCCGTGGCGGCTACCTGGCTGGCGGCCGGCCTGGACCCCGAGCGCACGATCTTCTACCGGCAGTCGGACGTCCCCGAGATCTTCGAGCTGCACTGGATCCTGTCGTGCTTCAGCGCCAAGGGGCTGATGAACCGCGCCCACGCCTACAAGGCGGCGCGCGACCGGAACCGCGAGGCCGGGAACGAGGACCTGGACGCCGGGGTCAACATGGGGCTGTTCAACTACCCCGTCCTCATGGCGGTCGACATCCTCATCATGGACACCGACCTGGTGCCGGTGGGCAAGGACCAGCTGCAGCACGTCGAGTACGCGGCGGACATCGCCGGCGCGTTCAACGCGGTGTACGGCGACACGTTCAGCCTGAAGCTGCCGAAGGCGGTGGTGCCGCAGGAGGACAGCGGTCGCACCCTTCCGGGGACCGACGGACGCAAGATGAGCAAGTCCTACGGCAACACCATCCCGCTGTTCGCGCCGACCGCGGAGCTCCGCAAGGTCGTGCGGAAGATCCCGACCGACAGCACCCCGGTCGAGCAGCCGAAGGATCCGGACACCTCCGCCGTCTTCCAGATCCTGCAGCACTTCGCGACGCCCGAGGACACCGCGGCGGTCCGGTCCCGGCTGGAGGCCGGCGGGATGGGATGGGGCGACCTGAAGAACACGCTGCTGGTCACCCTGGATGACAGGCTCGCCCCCATGCGGGAGCGTTACGACGCGCTCATGGCCCCCGGCAGTGAGCTGGACGAGTTGCTGGCGGTCGGGGCGTCGAAGGCGCGGGCGCGGGCTAAGCCCGTGCTGGAGCAGGTCAGGAGGGCGATCGGCATCGGCTGAGCGCGCCGCTCAACCGCGGCGGGCTACGGCCTGGGCGATCAGGTCCGCGCCGTGCCAGGCGGTAGTCCACTTGCCCGGTAGGCAGACGACCAGGTTGCCGACGCGTCCCCAGCCGGTGGCGGGTCCGCCCAGGTCGGCAACGGCCACCGACGGATCCGGCGTCTGGCCCTGGACTTCCGCTACCTTGCCCCATCGGAGCTCCAGCTTCTCGACGGGAAGCTGGGGCCAGTGGCGGGAGAGGGCGGCGGCGAGGCGGTAGTGCTGGGCGGCGTCCGATGCGCGGTCGTCCGGTCGGCCTGGGAGGGCCACGTGCAGTCCGTGGTTCTGTGGGCTGACGGCCAACAGGTCGCCATCGAGGTGGTAGGTGAGAGGGATGTGCCTGCGGCAGTCCGGCAGGACGCCGTAGGGCAGGCGGCTTACTGCGAGCGGGTGCTCGATGCCCAGCAGGTCGAGCAGCTGCGCGGTGCGGTGTCCTGCGGCCAGTACCACGGTGTCTGCCTCGCGCAGCTCACTACTCGAGGTCCTGACCGCCGCCTGGCTTCCGCGGCGGACCAGGCGTGCTGAGGCGATGTGCTCGATGACGGCACCCTCCTTCCGCGCCTTCCGGTGTAGCGCGGTGTGGAGGGCAGCTACGTCCACTACGAGGTCCGGCAGGAGGAATCCCGCGGCCGGCGGTTCGGTTACGAGGAGCCCGTGGTCACGCACCTGGCCTGCGGTCAGCGGCCGTACGGGGATGCCGAGCCGCTTCCACATGTCGACGTAGCGAGGCGCGTTGGCGGCGTCCTGAAAGAGCCCGATCCCCGTGCGGGTGGCCACGCTGTTCTGCAACAGGGTGGACCACCGTGACCGGTGCTTCCAGCAAGCGGCGGCGACCTCGGGAAGCACGGGCGCGTAGACCGCGCCCGAGTGCAGCTGCCCGAAGTTGTGCCACGACGCACCTGGCAGCTCGTCCGACAGGCATGTCACGTGGTGCCCCTCTTCGGCGAGGCGCACGGCGGCGGTGAGGCCGCCGAATCCGGCCCCCAGGACCAGGACGTCAAGGCGCTTCACAGATGTCCTCCGAGGTGAGCAGTCGCGCAGGCGCCAAGCCGAGATCTCTCTCAAAGCGCCGCCGCAGGAACGGTGGAGCGGTGTGGTGATCCAGTCGCGCTCGCAGGCGCGGTGGCAGCTGGTCGAGCCGGACATGGCTCGCGTGCCGGGCGGCGGCGGGATCGCTGCGCCGGGTTGTCCAGGCGAGAAGGGACAACTGGGCCGCGGCGCCGAGCCCGATGTGCGGGCCGTCGGTGGGCGGCGGAGTCGGCACCAACCACAGCCGACGATCGGCTGGCGAAGGCATAGCCATGACCCCGGCGAGATGCGCCGCGGCTGCCTCGTACGGAGTGAGACCGCCGAGTTGCGGGAGCAGTACGAGGTCGACTCCGACTTCCCGCCCGTACACGCCCGCCTGTCTGCGCTTCGCGATGCCGTACGGCGTCCGCAGGCCGATCGGAGCGAGGACGGCCGTGGAGCTTGCGACCACGATGCGGGCCGGCACACGGGCGGCGTGGAGGCAGTGGCGGACAGCGATGGTGAACTTGGTCGAGGTAGCCAGAGAACGGCGCATGGTCGCTACGCTGCGGCGATCCAGGACCAGGTCGACCAGCGTCACACTCTCCGCGTCACGCAACCGGTCGACAAGGGGCGACACCGAACAGGGGCCCTCGGACAGATCGGTGACCAGCCACGTGGTGCGGGCGCTGTCGTGGTGTCGGCGAGAGAGCGCCACCACGCGCTCTGGGTCGGGCAGCAGCGGCAGCAGGTGCCGTCCGAGGCGTCCCGATGCCCCGAGGACTACGTACGTCGGGCGGTTCATCGACCCGCCTCGCGCCAGAGCCGAGCGAACCGGACGAAGCTCTCGGTGAAGTCCCGCTTCACCTCTTCCCACGCCGCCGCGTCTTCGCGGCGTGAGTGGAAGGCGCCACGCGCGGCGTCGATCGCCGCGACGTCCCAGCCGCTGCTGAGCTCGATCGCGGAGAGCAGCGGGCGTTGGGACGCCGGATCGCGACTGAGGACCTGCGAGGAGATCTCGTCGTCGCTCATGCCGAGGTGGATGCTGGAGGCGGGGATGCTCTTGGACATCTTCGGGTAGCCGCCGAGGCCCTCGAGTACGCGGAAGTACAGCGAGCCCAGCTCTGCCTCCCAGTCGAGCGACAGCTCCCCGGCCGTACGCTGGCGCTGGAGTGCGAGGCGCGAAAGCTCCGTGAAGTACCCCTCCTCCCGACCGGAGAGCATCAGGATGCGGCGGGCCCCGCCCTCGGCCGGCTCCAGGATGTCGGCGACGGTGTAGAGGGCGTCGACCATGATCCCGATCTCGCTGCCCAGGAGCCCGTGGTCCTGGTAGAGGTCGAGCAGGTCCTCGTGGTGGTCCAGGAAGTCCTGCCGGCCGAGGAATCGGGCGACGCGTCCGCAGCGCACGAGGTTGTCGTGGTCGATGTGGGAGCGCAGTCGTACGGACGCTCCCGCCGATCCGTCCTCGTAACCGAGGGCGCGCAGAAACGCGAACATCTGATCCCGTACGCCGACCAGGGTCTGCCACGGGACGTTCCGGGAGTTCCAGGCGCCGAGTTCGGAGACGACGACCGTCATCGGCACGTGGAGGTGCCGCTGGAGCTCCAGCACGCCGAGCATGACGGACAGCGTTCCGGCGGTGGGAGCATTCGTCGGACCGAAGCCGGTGACGATAGTGAGCCCGTCCGCCGTCGCCGGTGCCAGCACCCGGTCTGCGCCGTCGTGGTGGGTGAAGCGGCGGGCAAGCGGGCCCAGTCCGTCGGTGAGCCACCGTTCGGTCGGGCAGAGCAGTTCGGCGGTCAACGGGTGCCCCTCTGGTCGGCGGCCTGGCGGAGCGACTGAAGAAGTCGGTTCGGCCCGCCGGCCGCGCGCGCCTCCCGAACCAGCGCCAGCGCGGCGTCCTCCGTGATTGTCGGTCGGGCACAGGCCACGATGGCGGCGGCGTTGAGATCGACGAAGTCGGCGAGCGACGGATCGGCGTCCGGACGCAGCGCCTCCATCAGCACGAGGGCGTTCGAGGCGTGATCTGACCGGTGCGCCACCGAGCGCCGCCAGGCGGCACGATCGCCAGGGCGGGTGCGGCGGCTGACCGTCACGCCGTTCCCGAGTGCTTCTGCGGTCCTCGTGTAGCCGACCGGGGCGATCTCGTCGACCACCATCCCCTCGCCCACGTCCGTCGTCACCACCTGCCCCCGTGCAAGCTCGGGGCGGGCGGCGCGGATGGCCCGAGCGGCCGTGCCGACGTCGGAATGGGCCAGGCCGTGCAGGAACGCCTCAGCGTCCACGAGCAAGGAGGCCGCCGGCATGAAGAAGCTCATCGGGCTCAACTCGGAGAAGCGGCCGTCGTACCGGGCCGCATAGCGGGGACAGAACGACCCGTAGTCGACGAAGGCAATGCCGATGCGCTCGACAGCCTCGGTGACGTCCGCCGGGGAGGTGAGCACGGGAACGCCGAGCGCCGACAGCACGTCGGCCGACCCGGAGACCGCCGAGACCGATGGTGAAGTGCCCTTTACGACGCTCACGCCTGCCGCAGCCGCGAGGAGCGCGGCCGCGGTGGAGACGTTGAAGGTCTTGAACGTCTCCTTGCCGCTGCCCGACACGATCACCGTCCCCCGCGGCACGGGCACCCGGTTCTCGGCGAAGCCTGCCAGCACGTCGTCGAAGCGCAGTACCTCCCGCCACAGCCCGGCCAGAAGATCGGTGGTGACGTGGTTCTCGCTGAGCAGCCGGTCAGACCAGGCCCGCCAAGCACGGTCGGCGTTCACGCCCTCCGTACGGAGGGCCTCGACGAAGTGGTCTACGGGCGCGGGGTTCGGGTCGCGTTGTGCCGGTAAGCCGTAGACGCCCCCGTGGGCATGGGGAAGTGAGCTGAGCATGGGCTACCTCCGGTAGGTGATGCACCTGTTGGCGTTGCCAGGGACATCACAACCGGCTTAGCGTGATCGCTGTATCACGGTGAGCTGCTGCACTCGCACCACGGATCCCTCAGCGGGTTTACACATCCGCTTACACATGGGTTCCGCCATCAGGCGTCTATGGTCCCGGTTGTGACGACCAATCAATTGGTGGGGGAGATGGCCAGGAACCGGTCCGGTTGGAATCCCGCGAAGTTACGCGAGTCAAGGGAACTGCACGGCCTCACGCTTGAGGCCGCGGGCGAGCAGTTGCGGCAGACCGCGCGCAAGGCCGGCCTGACAGCACCGGCCGCCAACTTTCAAACGCTGTGGCAGCACGAGCAGGGCGAGATCTACCCCGGCCCGCACTATCGCCGCGCCTACTGCCTTCTGTACCGCTCCACCGAGCCGGAGCTCGGCTTCCGCAGAGCCCTCCCAGGGGAGGTGAACGGCACCCCGACTGCCTACGCGGACGACGACAGAGCCCGGGTAGCCACCCTGGCAGCCACGCTCTCCAGACTGCTCCCCGAGAACCGCGACGACGGGTTCCCGCCGATCGCGGAGCGCGTCCTCGACGCCTGGCGGACACGGGGCCACGGCCCTACCTCGGGTCGTCCCCTGCTCGTCCTGGTCGGCGGCTTCGCGGGCAGCGGCAAGTCGGAGGTGGCCCGGTTCCTCGCACAGCTCACCGGATGGGCGCTCCTCGACAAGGACCCCCTCTGCCGCCCCCTCGTCGAACACCTTCTCACCGAGCTCGGCTGCGACCCCAACGACCGGCACTCCGAGACCTACCGCCGCGAGGTACGGCCCCTGGAGTACCAGTGCCTGATGGAGTCGATCTACCTCAACATCGACAACGGCCTGTCCACCGTGGCCACCGCCCCGTCCGTCGCGGAGCTCACCGACCCGGCCTGGACGCAGCGCCTCGCCAACCGCTGCCAGGCCCACCAGGTCGACCTCTGCCCGCTTTGGATCACGTGCGACGAGGACTCCATGCGCGAGTACATCGGCTTCCGCTCCGCCGCTCGCGACGCCTGAAAACTCGCCAACTGGTCCGCCTACGCCGACACCCTCGACCTCTCCCTGCGCCCGTGCCGGCCCTACATCCGCGTTGACAACCGCTACGGCACCGCCGTCGCCCTCGCCGACCATGCCCGCTTCACCATGGGAGCGCCCACCTCATGAAGACCGGCATCCTCCTCTACGGCCCGCCGGCCAGCGGTAAGGACACCGTCACCGCCGCGCTCACCGCGGTCGATGTGCGCATACGGCAGTTCCGCCGCCTCAAGGTCGGCTCCGGCCGGACGGAGGGATACCGACTCGGGACGGCGGAGGAGCTGCGGGAGCTAGAGGCGGCGGGCGAGGTGTTGTACCGCAACGAGCGCTACGGGAACGTCTACCTCGTCGACCGTCCCGGGCTCGACGCCGTTCTCGACAAGGGGTACATCCCCGTCGTCCACCTGGGGCAGGTCGCGGGCGTCCTGGCCGTCCGCGACGCATACCCCGCGCGGTGGTTGACCGTCCGACTCGACTGCCCGCGTGACGTCACGGCCGCTCGGTCGGTCGCGCGCGGCGACAGGGATACAGAGGCACGGCTCAGGGCATGGGACGCCACAGCCGCCGATCTTGAGGGTCATGATCCGAAGCTGTGGGACGTGCACCTGCCCACGGACCGGTATGGGCCGGCGGAGGCCGCCGAGAGGGTCCGCGCGGCGCTCGGCGCGCTCGAGGGCTCAGCCCTGCGCTGACGGAGGCCCTTCAGGTTCGCCGTGGAGCAGGGCAAGGACGTCGTCGGGCTCCCCCTCCGTGTCCTTGAGCGGCAGCCAGCGCTCGAGTGCCGCAGCCGCGCCGCTGACCGGACCGTCTGGCAGACCGGCGTCCCGCAGGAGCTGCGCCGCCTCCTCCAGCTCCGGCGCCCACCGCCAGGCTCGAGCGGCCGTCTTCGCGAAGTAGCCAGTCTCCGTCAGGTAGCTGCCGGACCTGCCGCCCGCGACCTCCAGGAGCTCGTCCTCGACGCCGTGCTCGGCGGCTGCGGCGTACGACAGGGCCGCGAGGATACGGGATGCCTTCTGGTAGCTGGTGTAAGCGAGCTTCAGGGCGCTCGCCCGGCCGAGTTCGTCGCAGAGGACGCGAATACGGACGTCGGTGTCGGCGAAGAGTTTCTCGACCTGCTCCGTGGCTTCGGCGGCACCGGCGAGAAAGAGGGCGGGACGCTTGCCGCCGCGAGGCGGAGACCCGATCACCGAACCGTCGAGCACCTGGGCCGCGGGGAGAGCGGTTGCGATCCGGCGTACACGCGCGGGCGTGACGGCGTTCCCCTCGACGTAGATCCCACGGAACCCGTAGTCGCCGACCCGCCGCGCCACGTCCTCCGCCGCGGCGGGAGGGCAGATGGACAGCAGGACCGAGCACTGCGCCACCAGCTCGCCGAGGTCCACCACCGCCTCCAGGCCGGCGTCCGCCGCCCGCTTCCGCGTTGCTGTGCCCCTCCCAGCAGGGCACCACAGCACCCGCACCCCGACGGCGCGCAACTGCGCGCCCACGGCCGCACCCATGCTCCCGGGGTGCAGCAACCCGACCACCGGCTCAGACACAGCCTGCACCGCCTTCGTTCAGCATCAGGTCCACTGCCTGCGCCACGGAACGGACGCAGTGGTCAGCCGTGCCGGGCTCCGTCTCCGCGGTCACCCAGACGGTACGCAGGCCGACCGCGCGACCTCCGAGCACGTCCTTCTCCAGACTGTCCCCGACCATCCATCCACCCCGCTCCAGGTCCTCGACCCTGAGCATCCGCCCTGCGGCCTCGAACATCCCAGCAGCGGGCTTCCGGACCCCGACCTCCTCGGAGATGCACACAGCGTCGAACAACGGCAGCAGCCCGGTCCGCGCCAGCTTCGCCCGCTGGATGTCCCCCGCCCCGTTCGTCACCGCCCACAGGCGCCACCCTGCGGCCCCCAACCGCTCCAGCCCTTCCAGGGCCTCCGGCGCACAGCTCACGGCCCGCGCCATGACGTCGCAGTAGCCGAGCCACAGCTCCTCGACCGGCGTTGACACCGCGAACTCCTCTCGCAGCCGCGCGAAGTCCTCCTGGTAGGCCCGCTCATACATCGCCTCCCGCAACCACGCCTCCACATCGGCCCCGAGCCCGAACCGCTGGCAGAAGCCGCGTACACACTCAGGAAAGGCACGCCCTCGATCGACCAGGGTGTCGTCGAGATCGAAGAGGGCGAAGCTCGCATGACCGGAGGATGAGGGGAGTCCTGTCAGTGCCGTCTGGGCACACTCCAAGGTCTCCACTCCCGAAGGTCTGTGGCTCATTATTCGAAGGTCATCTCCTTTGCACACCAGAGGGCCAGACAACGCGAACGACCCGGCCGAGCTTGCGTGCGTGGGCTACAGCGTCTGCGGTGCCGCCCAGTCCGCGTGCTGGCTTTCCGTCCCATACCGCGATCAAGATCTCGCAGTGCTTCGCGATCCACTGGCCAGCTGCGTCGTACGCTTCCTCGCTTGGGGACTCAAAGCTAAGGCGCGTCACGTCGGTCGCCATGTCGAGCAGAGTGAAATACGTGCTCTTGTCGGAGCTGGAGAATGTCGCTTCGTAGCCGTTGGCCGGGATGACTGCGTGGAGCTCGCCTCCGGCTGCAAGTAGCTCCTGCGCAAAGAGTTGGTCGGCGCCTTCAGCGAGGGAACCGTACCCGACCAGTGGCGCTGCCGTTTCGGCGAGAATCTCCCGGATATTCTGGGCCACATAGGGGATTGCCACCTCCGGAAGTCCTTGATGTCCTGTGATTCCAATGCGAGTCATACGCGGTCCGCCTTAACGAGTTGCCAGTAATGCTTACCCAGGGGCGTCAGAATGCACCCCGTTGATCTCATAGCGGCGTAGTAGAGGTGGTCCTCACCCACAGGCTCGATGAGGCGGCAGGCTCGGAGCTTTTGCAGGCCAGCGAAGATGGCTTCGTTCTCAGGGTGCGAGGGCTCCTCCGTCGGCTCAAATGACGGGTCGAGGCTCAGGACTTGGTCCGGGGTAGGGAACCATTGAGGGAGCTGCCGCAGCATCGGTTTCGGAACTCGCGGATCACAGACACGGATATCGTGGAGTCTGTCAATATTCGCTTTCAGTGTGGGGCGTTGCTCCCAGGCGCCAAACGATTCAGTCAAGTAAGCGTAAAGACCGGATATGTTGACATGTCCAAGAACATCGGCGGCTCCCCCGTCGAGCGCGCCTTCGAAGTAAGTCGAGAACTGACCACGCCCAGAGGCGGTCTCCACAGAGAACTGATCCCCCCGGCTCGCGGTCAAGACCGTTGTACCTTTTGGAAGAATTGCCTGATCGGTACCAAGGGCCGCGATGGTCGTCGCGCCGCCGGAGAAACAGCAGTCCAGGACGACGACGGTCTCCTTGATCTCACTGCGAATGATGCGCTCAAGGATCTCACTGAACCTGATCCCCGGCGTCGCATTGGTACCGTCTGAGGTCACCAAGGCGACGTCACCGTTTTGCGGCGCGCCGTGGCCCGCGAAGTAGAACAAGGCAAAGTCGGAGCCGGGCGCAAACAGGTCATCAAGTAGGGTTAGCAGGTCGTCGCGAGATAGACCCGAGCCATCCTGTGGGGCCTTTGCCACCCGACAGTCGAGATTTGGAGAGTCGTCCTCGTTGCGCGCCAGCAGAGGGTAGAGCGCAGTCACGTCGTTGACGCACCCGTTGAGCTGGGAAAAGTTCTTGTACTGGTCGACGCCGACCAGTAGGGCACGCTTCATTAGGTCAGACCGAGTCAATGAAGTCGGACACGTTGGACCACGTCCATGCCTTACAAGGGGCGGATCCCATCTGCGTCGGCTTGACGCGGTAGTCATCGTCGAGCCAGATACCGAGGATCGGCTTGCCCTCGCTGCGGGCGCAGTCGATCTCCCAAAGCTGTCCGGTCGCCCCCGGCGTGCTCTTGCTGATGAGCGCGACGACCCCCTCCGAGCGACGGATGCGCGTGCGGACGCGCTCCTTCCAGTCGCTTACGTACTGCTCCTTCACGGAGAGGTCGATGAACTCGAACGGGGTGTCAGGATGGATTCGCTGCCCCGTGAACAGGTTGCGGCGCGATTCGTCTTCCATTGCGAAGGCTACGAAAATGGTCTTCTTGTTCGTCATGGTCGCTCATCTCTCGCTACTGGCCCGCTAGTTGCGGCTTCGATAAGTCTACCGACGGCCACTGACAACCGGCCTCGATCGGCGCAACCGACTCATCTCGCAACTCCATACGCAACGGACGGCTCCAGTCCCCTCAGGGCCTGGAGTGCGGCTGAGGGGACGGAGGCCGTAGGGTGCGTCAACCCCGCTTGGGGGGCTGGCCTCTGCCGCCGACGGGGGGAGAGGTCTTGCCGCCACCACCCCTCTTCTCTGTACCGACGAGGTTCGGGTTGGCGAAGGTGTCAGTGAGGCTGGGCGGAGGAGGAGGTGGAGGGGGCGGGCTTGCCGGATTCTCTGTCATGTACGTCAGTGTGCAGCAAGACACTGACAGTCGACAGGCAGATCCCCACCGCGATGGCCGTCAGGCTGACCACCCACCGCTTCGTCTTGCGTTCGTGCGCCGCCCCGTTGGTCTCGAACATGGTCACCCTCGTCGCAGCCAGGGCCATCAGCGTTGTCGGCTTCTCATCACGCCCGTGACTATCCAGTACGGCCCTGGGTTCGATGTCCTCGTACTTTGCGAGGCTGAAGATCGAGATCCCGACGCCAATGCTGACCGCATAGGCCACGAAGGCCGCGATGCCCGTGTACGGCTCGAAGGGACGAGCCGCCAAAAATTGTGCCGCCGTCGCCGCGAAGCCGACGACGAAGACGGCCTTGGTGTCCACCTTGGCGCCGGCCTCCGACTGCCGTGCCATACGCGCAGCAATCTCGCTGTTGATCAGCTCCAGGTTGGACTCCCGCGCCTGAAGCTCCTGCGGCGTCATTGTCATCCCCCAAGCGTAGGAGCAAAGTCGGCCCAAGGGGCCGGGGCCTACTCAGCTGCGCGATCACACCGCCCTGGGCACTGATCCCTCCGGTGGTTGCAATTCTGGTTGCGTTCACCCCCGTCCAGCCCTGTTCGGACGGGGTTGCCACGAACGCTCCACCGCAGGTCAGAACGTTCCTGCACGCCACCGGATCCCCGGACGAACATTTGGAAAGCGTGTTGGGGGCAACCCCTCACGAGTTCGAATCTCGTATCCTCCGCCAGTGCCTCACCGGGCACGATGTCGATGGGCCCCACCGTTCGCGGTGGGGCCCCTCGTCGTTGTGCGTCGCACTTTGCGTCTGTGGTCGTCTCTGTGTGCGGTCGTGGGCGCGGTGGCAGGGCGGAGGCTGCT
>NZ_JBHXLV010000011.1:0-59753 GCF_042721685.1 Streptomyces sp. NPDC058459
TCGTAAGGGTGCGGCCCCGCTGTCGTACGCGCGGTGTCAGCCCTGGAGCTGCTGCTTCACGATCGCGGCGACCCGGCCGCCGTCGGCGTGCCCGGCCACCTCGGGGTTCACGATCTTCATGACGGCACCCATGGCGCGCGGACCCTCGGCCCCGCCCGCCTTCGCCTCCTCGACGGCCTGGGCCACGATCGCGGTCAGCTCGTCGTCGGAGAGCTGCTTGGGGAGGTACGTGGCGAGCAGCTCGCCCTCCGCCTTCTCCCGCTCTGCCTGCTCGGGACGGCCACCCTGGGCGAAGGCGTCGGCGGCCTCGCGGCGCTTCTTGGCCTCCTTGGTGATCACCTTGAGGATCTCGTCGTCGGACAGCTCGCGCTTCTCCCAGCCGGCGACCTCCTCCTTGGTGATCGCGGAGAGGGTCAGCCGGAGCGTCGCGGAGCGCAGCTCGTCGCGCGCGCGGATCGCGGCGTTGAGGTCGTCGTGGAGCTTCGCCTTGAGAGTGGTGGTCATGGACCGATTGTCGCAGGTGCGGCCGGCCGGATGCCCCCTGATTAAAGGGCCTTCGGTCAGAGGGGCGCCCGCTCTTGAGGCTCCGCCGGGGTCTGACACGATGGGCGTATGCGCGCGCGATACGGAGTACCCCTGGGAATCGTGGCGGCCGGAGCCGCCGGAGTGGCGTACGCGGCGGGCTTCGAGGTCCGCTCCTTCCGCCTCCGACGAGTGACCGTGCCGGTCCTCCCGCCGGGCATGCGCCCGCTGCGGATGCTTCAGGTCTCCGACATCCACATGGTGAGCGGGCAGCGCAAGAAGCAGCGCTGGCTCCAGTCGCTGGCCGGGCTGCGGCCCGACTTCGTGATCAACACCGGTGACAACCTCTCGGACCCCGAGGGCGTCCCCGAGACGCTGGACGCGCTGGGCCCGCTGATGGAGTTCCCCGGCGCGTACGTCTTCGGCTCCAACGACTACTACGGCCCCAAACTCCGCAACCCCGCGCGGTACTTGCTGGAGAAGACGAGCGGGAAGCACGGCCTGAACGGCAACGCGCCCGCGGTCGGCGTGGCACACAACCCCTGGGAGAACCTCAGGGACGGCTTCGACACCGCGGGCTGGCTGAACCTGACCAACCAGCGGGGCGTGCTGAAGGTCGAGGGCGTCTCGATCGAGCTGACCGGCCTGGACGACCCGCACATCAAGCGCGACCGCTACGCCCGCGTGGCCGGCGGCCCCTCCGGGACGTACGACTTCTCGATGGGCGTCGTCCACGCCCCCTACCTGCGCACCCTGGACGCCTTCACGGCGGACGGCTACCCGCTGGTCCTCGCCGGGCACACGCACGGCGGCCAGCTGTGCGTCCCCTTCTACGGCGCGCTGGTCACCAACTGCGACCTGGACGCCGACCGGGTCAAGGGGCTGTCCACCCACACGGCGGAGGGCAACACCTCCTACCTGCATGTCTCGGCGGGCTGCGGCACCAACCGCTACACCCCGGTCCGCTTCGCGTGCCCGCCTGAGGCGACGCTGCTGACGCTGGTGGAGCGGACGTAACCCGTCCGGAGCGGCCTGAATGGCCGCGTTTCGCCCTCCTGCCTAGCGTGAGGGCATGACCGCACCGATACCGCCCGTGCCCCGGGAGATCCCGGATCTGCCCGCGATCCCCTGGGCGAGCACACCCGCTCTGAAGCCGTCCTTCGTGCCGGTGACGGCGGTGGTGGCCCCGGTCCGACGACCCCTGGTGGCCGTGTACCGCCTGCTGACCGCGCTGCTGGCGGGCGCGGGGGTGGCCCTGGAGAGCTACCTGGCCGGCGCGGCCCACGCGCTGAGCTACTTCCAGGTGCAGAGCACGGTGCTGCTGGCGGTGGTCACGCTCGTGTCGGCCTCCCGCTCCTGGCGTCCCCACCGCGCCCTGCCGGCCGCCCTGACGGGGGCGGTGCTGCTGTACGTGGTGATCGGCGCGGTGATCTATCACGGGCTGCTGGCCCACACGACGCCACCGTTCACCATGACGGGCGCGACGGCGCCGCCGGCACGGTGGCACGCCCAGTGGGCCGCCCTCCAGGTCCTGCACACGCTGATCCCGCTGGCGGCGGTGCTGGACTGGCTCCTGCTGACCCCGGCCTCACGGATGCATCTGCGGCAGGCGGCGGGCTGGCTGCTGTTCCCCCTGGCCTACCTGGTCTTCCTCCTGGTCCGGGCCCGCGCCCTCTACCCCTTCCTGGATGTCACGGCCCACGGCTACCGCCACACCCTGGCCAACGCGCTCCTCCTGGGCCTGGCGATCTACGCCTCCGCGCTGCTCCTGATCCCCCTGGACCACGCCCGCCCCTCCCCGGTCCGCCGCCGCGTCTAACCGGATTTCGCCCCAGGCCCCCAGTGGGCTAAAGTAAACGACGTCGCCGCGACAGCAGCGACATCGGGGTGTAGCGCAGCTTGGCAGCGCGCTTCGTTCGGGACGAAGAGGTCGTGGGTTCAAATCCCGCCACCCCGACAGTGAAGTACCAGGTCAGGGGCCTGATCCAGTTGATGGATCAGGCCCCTGAGTGGTTCCTGGAGACTGCTTGGGAGAAATCTGGGAGAAGATCTTGATCGGGTTCTCCCAGTGGGTGACTGGTGAGGCCGTCTGAAGTGCGGCGGCTTAGGGCACTCGGACCTGCGCGTTCGCGAATCCAGCCTAGTAGTCGGCCGGGAACACCATGCCCGCCCGCCTCAACCGCCCTTAGGATCACGACACATGGCGAGCCATCACTCAGCGCGTCCCCACGACCACGCCCGAGCACTCGCCCAGCGCGTGCGAGCGATGCGGGGGGGCTCGAGGATGGTCGCGGGAGCGGCTCTCCAAGGAAGCTGGCATCGCTGTAGGGACGCTGGCCCGTCTGGAGAGCGAGGGAGCGATCCAGCCAAGTTTCTCCACCGTCGGAGGAGTCGCCGAGGCACTTGAAGTCTCCCTCGATGAACTCTTCCAGGAGACCAAGGTCGCTCCCGGCCTCTGGTCCGCCGGGTACGAAGGCCGGGACATCGACTCGTTCGTCTCCTCTCTCCTCGACAGCCGTATTGATGTCGTGGCGGACGTACGACTTACGCCGATCAGCGGCGAGAAGGGCTTCAGCAAGACCCGGCTCGGGCAGGCACTCGCCGAGGCCGGCATCGAATACACCCACCTGCGTGGCCTGGGCAATCCCAAGGACAACCGGGCGCCGTTCTGGGAGGGCCGCCTCGACGTGGGCCGGGCTCGGTTCTGTGGAGTGCTGCGGTCCGAGGAAGCGCAAACCGATCTTGAGCGCCTCGCAGAGCATGCCCGGCAGTCCCGGGTCGCGGTGCTGTGCTTCGAGAAAGACGAAAGCCGCTGCCACCGACAGGTCGTCCTGGAGACGGTCCGCAAGCGGGCCGCCGTGCCCGTAATTCCCCTGGCCTGACTTCGCCCCTCGCTCCTGTACGCGCCCTGCCGGTGGCGCATGCCTCTCCTCCAATCGGATCGGGAGATCAGTGGAGGGGGCAACCATGGGATCGGGGATCTGGCAGCGCGCACGGATCATGATCACGGTCAGGACCTATCCGGAACTGTCCGGGAAGTACCACGAGACGAGCTGCGTGGCCGGCATACGGCTCGACCAAGGGGCGCCCCAGCATGTGCGGCTCTTCCCGGTTCCGTTCCGGCTGCTGAACGAAGAAAGCCAGTTCGCCAAGTATTCGATCGTCGAGGTCGATGTGCAGCGACACCATGGGGACCGCCGTCCCGAAAGCTTGCGCCCCAACCTGCAGACGGCTGACGCGAACGCTTCTCGCATGTTCAGCCCCTCGTGGCG
Organism: Streptomyces sp. NPDC058459; assembly: GCF_042721685.1. Lineage (NCBI taxonomy): Bacteria > Bacillati > Actinomycetota > Actinomycetes > Kitasatosporales > Streptomycetaceae > Streptomyces > Streptomyces sp. NPDC058459. The sequence continues at coordinate 3,795 of NZ_JBHXLV010000011.1, forward strand.
CCGTCCCTGTGCTCCATAAAGCGGGACCAGGAGCTTCGGGGGACGTCGCTTGGTGTCTTCCGCCCAGCGGAGTTCACCGGCTTCCGCTTCGCTCCTGCTGAGCGGAGGCCAGCTTCGAAGGCGGCCCTGGCAGACCAGTTGGATCTACTCGCGCAGGACCTTCGCCAACTGGATTGGATGCCGCTTGAGTTCCGGTACGGCTTCCGATGCGCGGACCAGGAGTGCGGTGGTCACGACATGGGGCTGAGGGACTGGGAGGCAGGCGAGTCGTACCGCAAGTTCGTTCGCCACTACGGGAAGGACGGCGTGGAGGAGAAGCTTCGCGAGCGCTGGTTCGACCGGATGGTCACTCCGGAGAAGGCCGTGCACTGCTTCGTCGGGAACGACGCGGCCCGCCCCAAGACCTTCCTGCTGCTGGGCCTGTTCTACCCGCGACGGGATGTCGTCGAGAACTTCCGGGAGAGCCTGCTCGACCTGTGAGGGTGAGTACGCGGATGGGAACCCATGTCACCGTCCCCTGACCGAGGTCGTCGGCTGAACTGCCGCGTGTCGGATGCGGCCTGCGGAACTGACTGAATGCGGGCGTGCCATGCTGTCGTCAACGGAGTTTGTCTTGGCCCCAGTTGATCGTCAGGGGGAGCAGTGGCAGCGCGGGACCTTCGAACGTTGTTCAGCTCGAACGACCGGAGCATCGCCGCCAGTGAGGCGTTCACGAACCGGCAGGCACAGTGGCAGGCCGTAACAGCCGGCCTCGCCGAGCACATACGGCACGTGACCCGTGCGGACTTCGACGTGGAGGACCTGGAAGCTCCCCGCCACAACATCCTCGTGTTCCACGGTGTGGGCGGGATCGGCAAATCCACGCTCTCCCGAAAGATCGAGGCATCGCTGGCCCGCAGCGAGCACCGCCCGGCGCAGTGGGAATCGCCATCCCACCCCGAAGAGCGGACCCTGCCGGTTCGTATCGATCTCGCGCGCGCCGCGGGTATGGATTTCGAGCGCGTCATCCTCACCATCCGTATTGCCATCGCCGCGCTCGGCCGGCCACTGCCCGCCTTCGACCTCGCCCTGCGCCGCTACTGGGAGCACAACCACCCGGGCGAACCGATCGAGGACTACCTGCGCCGGGGCGGGCTGCTGAGCCGCTTCAGCGCCGCTGCCGCCCTGCCGCAGCAGATGCAGTCCGCCCTCAGCGATGTCGCCCAGGCTCTGCTCCTGCCCGGCACAGTCGGCAGTGCGCTCGGGCACGGGGCCGGAGCGCTCATCAAGGCGTTACGCGAACGGCGCCAGTCTGTACGCGCCCTCGCCGGCTGCTCACGCCTGGCCGACCTCCTGGAGGCCGAGCCCGACCTGGAAGCCCTGAGCTTCTACCCGCACCTACTCGCCTGGGACCTGGCCCAAATCCCTGTCGGCAAGCGCGCAGTGCCCGTGATCCTGCTGGACACCTTCGAGGACACCGGCGACCGCACGCACCGCGACTTCGAGCGTCTGCTCCAACGCACCGTGTGGTTGATGCCCAACGCGTTCTTCGTCGTCACCGGACGCAACCGCCTCCAGTGGGCGGAGACGAGTCTGGAGGGGCAGGTCGACTGGACCGGGCCGCACGCGTGGCCCGGCCTCGCAGCCGACACGGCACATGTGGGGCGAGCTGTATCGGGCCGTCAGGTCCTGATCGGCGACTTCTCTCCCGAAGACTGCGAGGACTACCTGGTCCGCAGGCTGAGCCGCGACGGGCAGCCGCTGATCGACGAACCGGTCCGCCGGATCATCACCGAGCGCTCGCACGGGTTGCCTCTCTACCTGGACCTGTCGGTCATGCGCTATCTGGAACTCCGGCGCGGCGGCAGACAGCCGCAGGTCACCGACTTCGACCACGACTTTCCCGCCTTGATCGCCCGTACCCTCAGCGACCTGACCGCCGATGAGCGCCACGTGCTCCGCTCGGTCAGCCTGCTCAGCGCGTTCTCCGTACCCCTGGCCACCCAAGCCGCCGGAATGGACCACGACGCGCCCGCCCTACGGCTGACCGAGCGCCCCTTTATCCGGGAGTCCTCCTCCGGTGTGTGGCCCTTCCACGTCCATGACCTGATCCGCTCCGCCATTCGCAACGCAGACGACAGCAGTGACGACCGCTGGTCGGAACAGGACTGGCGGCGCGCGGCCCTACGAGCCTTCCACGCACTGGAATCACAGTGGCGCCAGGACCTGCGACACGATCGCGCAGTCCTGGTCGGCTGTCTCCAGCAAGGACTGCTCCTCGCACGGGACTTCCGTCTCGATCTCGGCTGGCTCGCCGATGCCGCATTCCAGTACGTGGGGGACTCCGTCTGGGAACCGCTGGCGCTTCCCGCCGCCGATGCCACATCATCAGGTGGTCTGCAGACCTCGGCAGATGCTCTGGTCGAAACGCTGAGCGCCATCGCCCGGCGCCAGCACGAGCACCGTGAACGCACGTCCAGTCGGCTCTCGGCCGTCCTCGCCTCGGAGCTGCTCCCCGATGACCTGGTCGAACTGGCCACGTACTACCTGGCGAAGGCCCAGCGAGACCTCGGTCTGACCGACGATTCGCGTCGCGGGATGCAGCGCGTCGCCTCAGCCGGGGGCCGGCTCTCTTCCGCGGCTCGGCGCGGCCTGGCACACCTGAGCCGCCTGTCCGGAGACTTCCCGACCGCGGTCGAAGCCGCGGGGAGACTGGGCTGGGAGGGGAGGCACCATCGGGTGTTGGGAGACGTGTGGTGGGTGCAGGGTGACATGGAGCGAGCGGTAGCCGCCTACCTGGCAGGCCGGAGCGAAGCCGAGGAGCACGGTGTGGTCGGCGAGACCGCCATGGTGCAGGCGCATCTCGCCTTCGCCGTGTCCTTCTCCGATCGGCTTCGGGCCGATGACGAACTCGATCTAGCGGAACGGCTGTTGTCCCAACTCAGCCTGCGCTCCAGCGAGATGACCGCTCGCATCGCCGTGCTCGTACGCGACGCCGGGTTCGCCGCCGACCTGCCCAGCCGGGCGGCCGTACTGCTCGCCGAAATCGGTGTCTCCGGCATTGCCTACGCCGCGGCGAAGCTGCAACTGGCCATGTGCTTCCACCACGCCGTCCTCGACGCCCAGGACGGCCTCGCCACCGCGATCACTCGCCTGCGCGAACTCACGCAGAGCGGCGACTACGCCTACTACGTCGACATCGCCCACTTCATGGCCGGCCTTCCGCTTCCCGAGCACACCGCGCGAGCACGGTGGATCGATGGAGAACAACGGACCCGCGCACGATGGCGCCACCTGGTCACGGCACGTCGCAGTCAACTCGCCACGCCTCGTTAGGCTTTCCCCACACGCGCAGATCGCTGATCGACGAGGCGCGGCTACGATCGCCTGTCATGGACTGGCTGGAGCGCACCGCGGAACTGAGGCAGTGGACCAGAAGCGGGACCCGCGCTCCGCACAAGCCGTTGCTCCTGCTGTACGCGCTCGGCCGGTTCCAGCAGGATGCCGCCGACGAACTGCGGTACAGCGCGGTGGAGGAGGATCTGCGGCGGCTGCTGTCCGAGTACGGTCCGCCGAACAGGACGACTCCGGCCTACCCGTTCCACCACCTGGTGAGCGACGGAGTGTGGGAGGTGCGCACCGATCGCGGACCGGGCAGCCCCGGCAGCGGGGTGCGGGAGTTGCGGGCCACGGGGGCCGCGGGGCGGCTGGCGCCGGAACTGCGGGCGGCGCTGCGGAGTGAGCCGGAGCTGCTCGGCCGGATGGCACGGGTCCTGCTCGACCTGCACTTCCCGCCTTCGCTCCACGGCGACCTGTGCGAATCCGTCGGCCTGGAGCTGGAGCAGGCGGAGACCGGACAACTCTCGGCCGCCGTGCGGAGGCGGCGGGACCCTCGGATGCGGGAGCGGGTCCTGACGGCCTACGAATACCGGTGCGCGTTCTGCGGCTACGACGGCAGGATCGGCGCGGTGCCGGTCGGGCTGGAGGCCGCGCATGTGCGCTGGTGGTCGTTCGACGGTCCGGACGACGTCGACAACGGGCTGTGCCTGTGCTCGCTGCACCACAAGCTCTTCGACAAGGGCGTCCTCGGTGTGGGCGAGGGCCAACGCATCCTGGTCTCCCAGCGCTTCGTCGGCCACAGCCCCGCCGCCCGCGAACACGTCATCGCGCTCGCCGACCGCCCACTCATCGGACCTCAACCGGGCGCACACCCCGTCGCCGCCATCCACCGTTCCTGGCACACCAGCCAGGTCTTCCACGGCAGCCCACGCCCCGCCACGGCCGCCTGACCGTCGAATCGTCGACCGTGCCGCACTGGTAAGGATCGTGATACCAAGAGTATGGTCTCTTATATGGCGACGAAGAAGGTAACCGTGACGATTCCCGAGGATCTCCTGGACGAGATCCGCGCGGACGCGGCCGAGCGGGGCCTGTCGGCGTACGTCGCCGAGGCGCTGCGCTTCAAGCGCGACCGGGACCGGCTCCTGGAACTGGTCGACTGGCTGCAGGAAGAGCACGGCCCCGTGACTGAGGACGAGCGTGTGGCAGCCCTAGGCGAGCTGGAGGATCTCGACGCCGAACACGAGCGGCGCCGCGCCTCGGGACAGCGCAACGCCGGAGAGGCCGCGTGAGGAAGCGCGCCGGTGAGCACGGGCAGAGGCCGCTCCGTGTCTTCGTACTGGACTGTGAAGCTCTCTCCCTGGCCGTGCGCGGTGATCGGAGGATGATCGCCTGGCTCGACCTCGCGGCGCGAGGGGAGGCCGAGGTGGTGACGTCGCCGATGACCCTGGTCGAGGCGTACGACGGCAGAACGACCGAACAGCGCTGGGACTGGGTGCTGTCCCGGCTCCAGGTCGCCGACATCGGGAAGGACGAGGCCCGCCAGGCACGCCGGCTCCTGGCCGACACCAAGTTGCACGGCCACAAGTACGCGATCGACGCCGTGCTCGCCGTGATCGCGCGACGGCAGAAGGGACAGGTCACCGTCTTCACCTCGGACGTCGACGACCTGGAGAAACTGGTCCCGGACACGGTCGTCGTCAAGAAGGTGTGACCGACCCGCGCCCTGCAAGGGCCGCCAGCCGGGATGGCACCAACCCGGGAGCGGGACATCCCGCACGGCTGCAAGCCCCGGACCCTGGCCAGGACAGACGCGCCAGTCGCCCTACCTGACCGGGCTCTCATCACGCAGGGCCGCGGCAGCCTTCGCGACCCCGGACTCGGCGCGCTCCCGTGCGTCCTGCGCACAGTCTGCTGCCCTTCTGGTCACGGCCAGGAAGCCAAAAGCGCCCAGGACACCGGCGATCACTCCACTGTTACGAGCCCAGCGGGTGACCACGCCGGTGTGTCGCAGGTTCAACCGGGCGCGGTGGGGATCAGCGCCAAGTCCAGACCACCGGCGCGGGTACCGAGGCTGCACGTCGACCGGCCTTGATCCAGGCGAACCCGGCTGAATTGGCCGCCGTGCTGGACGAGCACGAGACAGAACTGAGCAACCCTGCCCTGGCCCGGCGCACCACGGCTCGCATCAGCGAGGAACTGGCGGGCTTCGAACCCGACCGGCGGCGTCTGACGGAGAACCTCGTGGATCTGAATCTGGCCGTAGGGTCGGTCGCTTCGGTGGTGACCGTCGTGCAGGCACTGGCGACCGCCGTGGCCGCTCCGCACGGCTGATCCACGGCCGAGCCAGGTGGGCGCGTCTCACCCTGAGTCTGACTGTCAGGCCCAGATCGCCTCCGCGAGCGCCGTCCCCACGAACGCCGCGCCCAAGCCCGCGACCACACTGGCCGCCACGTTGGCCGCGGCCAGGAAGCGGGCTCCGTCCTCCGTGAGGCGGAGGGTCTCGTAGGAGAAGGTGGAGTAGGTGGTGAGGGCGCCGCAGAGGCCGGTGCCGATGAGGAGCTGGACGTGGGGGGAGGCGGCGCCCGCCGTCGCCGCGCCGGTCAGGAGGCCGAGGACGAGGCAGCCCAGGACGTTGACGGTGAAGGTGCCCCAGGGGAAGACGGCGTCGTGGCGTTTCTGCACGGCGCGGTCGGTGAGGTAGCGGAGGGGGGCTCCGGCCGCGCCGCCGATGATCACCAGGAGCCAGTTCACGCCTGCTTCTCCTTACCGGAGCGGCGGCCGGAGCGGCCGCCCGAGTGCCGGCCCGCGTACCGGATGACCTGGCACTCGTCCAGGATCACCAGCCCCGACTCCACCAGCTCGTCGAGCTGCGGCAGGAACGCCCGTACCCGCTCCCCGGTGTCGACGATCACGATCGCCACCGGCAGTTCCTCGTTCAGGGAGAGCAGCCGGGCGGTGTGGACGCGGGAGGAGGCGCCGAAGCCCTCGATGCCCCGGAACACACTGGCGCCAGCGAGGCCGGCCGCGTGCGCGCGGTGCACGATCTCGCTGTAGAGCGGCTTGTGGTGGTAGGTGTCGTGCTCGCCGATGAAGATCGTCACCCTGAGGGCGTCGCCGGTCAGCCGGGTCGTGCTCATCGCTGCCTCCAGGCCAGGACGCGGCGCGTGAGCGCGACCGCCAGTCCGACCGAGCCGAGGGCCGCGAGCAGGGTCGCGGCCAGATACGCGAGGGCGGTGCGCGCCTCACCGGCGTCCACCAGCCGTTCGATCTCGACGGCGTACGTCGAGAACGTCGTGAAGCCCCCCAGCACGCCGGTGCCGAAGAACGGCCGGACCAGCCGGTGCGCCGTCCACACCTCGCTGATCAGCACCATGAACACGCCGATGACCGCGCAGCCGGTCACATTGACCAGCAGGGTGGTCCATGGGAAGCCGGGGTTCCCGACCGGCCACAGCAGCGACGCCGCGTACCGGGCCGTCGCGCCGATCGCGCCGCCGAGCGCGACCACGGCGACGACCGGGCCCTGCCCCCGCCACGCCTCCTGCCACTGGGCGGGGGCGCGCAGGTCGATGTCGGGATCGACGGGTTCGTTCGTCGTGCCGGGTCGTGGTGCTGTCATGGGCGTACGTCTCCTACTCGCCGGGGCCCGCGCACGCGGGCGCGCTCCATCGCAAGTAGGGACTGTCGGCGGCACCGGTGCCGCGGTTCGGGTACGGCGAGCCCCACCGCCGCGCCGCGTGGTGAGACACGGCCGGTCACCAGGGTAGCGCGGGGGTGGGCCGCGGCGCCGCTACGAGGGGGTCAGCGGGAGGTCGTCGGTGAAGGCGTTGACCGGCTGGGCCATGGGACGGGTCTGCTGGACGTCGAGCGCGGCCTCGGCGGTCTTCGTGCCGAGGCGGCCCGCGGGGTGCCAGGTGCCGGTGACCGCGAGCCAGGTGTCGGCGGGCGGGGCGTCGGGGCCGTGGACGCGGACCTTGACCGTCTGGGAGTCGGCCGCGCAGCAGGTGAAGATGATCCGGGTCAGGTACCAGCCGCCGCCGGAGCCGGCCGGGGTGACGAACCCGGTGAGCTGGACCTTCCTGTCCTTGATCGCCAGCGTGGGGTCCTGCTGGACGCGCTGGGTGAAGCCGGTGAGGGTCAGGGGGAGGGGGGAGGTCGTGGGAAGGGCGGGGAAACGTTCCCTCGGGGTGGTGGCGACCGGTTTCCCGTTGGAGTGGGCCGCTGTGTACGCGCCGAGGGCGGGCGGGGCGTAGAGGAGGAGGCTCAGGGCGGGGAGGGCGAGGAGCCAGGCGACCTTGGGGGCGGCCGAGTGGTCGTGGCCGTGCTCGTGCGCGTGCTCGTGCCCGGTGCGGTCCGGCCGGCGCAGGTCGAAGTACGTGTTCACCGCGGCGAACAGCAGCAGGACGGCGCCGGAGGTGATCAGGACGGGGCGGAGGCCCTCCTTGACGTAGCGCAGGTAGAGGTCGGTGAGGAGGGCCGTGTGCAGCAGGCCGGCGCCGATGAGGGCGAGCAGGGCGGTCTGGGCGAGGCGTCTCACAGCAGCGCGCCTCCGATCAGGGCGCTGGCGGTGACGGCGACGACGGTGGTCGCGGCGGAGAACCGTACGGCGAAGGCGCGGCCGAACGTGCCGGCCTGAAGAGCGATCAGCTTCAGGTCCACCATGGGACCGACCACCATGAAGGCGAGCCGGGCTGTGGGGGAGAAACCGGTGAGGGACGCCGCCACGAAGGCGTCCGCCTCCGAGCAGACGGCGAGCAGGACGGCGAGTCCGGCGAGGAACAGCACGGAGAGCCAGGGCGAGCCGGAGAAGGTGTCCAGCACCGAGCGCGGTACGGCGACGTTGAAGGTGGCCGCGGCCGTCGCGCCGAGCACCAGGAAGCCGCCGGCGTGCAGGAAGTCGTGCTGGAAGCCCTGGCGGAACTCGGCCCAGCGGCTCTGCCCGTGCTGGTGGCCGGTGTGCCGTACGGCCGGGCGCAGCCACTTCTCCTTGCCGAAGCAGAGCCACAGCCAGCCCATCACGGCGGCGGTGGCCAGCGAGGCCACCAGCCGGGCGGCGACCATCGCGGGGTTCCCGGGGAAGGCGACCGCCGTCGCGGTGAGCACGATCGGGTTGATAGCGGGCGCGGACAGCAGGAACGCGAAGGCGGCGGCCGGGGTGACGCCCCGCCGGATCAGGCTGTTGGCGACCGGTACGGACGCGCACTCGCACCCCGGCAGCACCGCCCCCGCCAGCCCGGCCACCGGCACGGCGAGCGCGGCCCGCCTGGGCAGCACGCGGGTGAACAGGTCGGCCGGTACGAAGGCGTTGATCGCGCCGGACAGCACGGTGCCGAGGATCAGGAACGGCAGCGCCTGCACGGTGATCGCCAGGCAGACCGTGCGCCACGCCTGGACGGCGGGCCGGTCGAGCACCCCGGCGCGGGCGAGCAGCAGCACCGTGATCCCCGCCGCCGCCGCCACGGTGAGGGCGAGCAGGGGGCGTACGGGGCTGGGGCGGGCCGGTGGAGCGGTGGGGGTGACGACCGTCGCCGCCCTGTCGACCACTCCCACCAGCTCATCCGTTTTTCCCATGTTCACTCCGGATGTCGGTGTTTGGCCGACGATAAGCGAGCGGCGTGCGCGCGGCGGGGCGCACACGCCGTCTCACCTCCGGATGCCCTAGCAGCCGTGCCGGTGCCCCGTGCCCCGGCTCGCGCGCGGCTCAGGCGAACTGGCCGACCTGGTAAGCGCCGGCCGGCATGCGGAGCATGACGTTCATGCGGTTGTAGGCGTTGATCAGGCCGATGAGGAAGACCAGCGCGGCGAGCTGGTCCTCGTCGTAGTGCTTGGCCGCGTTCGCCCACGCCTCGTCGGTGACGGCGCCCGGGACGTCGGCGAGGCGGGTGCCCTGCTCGGCCAGTTCGAGGGCGGCGCGCTCGGCGTCCGTGAAGACGGTGGCCTCGCGCCAGGCGGCGACCAGGTGCAGCCGCTGCTGGGTCTCACCGGCGTGCGCCGCCTCCTTGGTGTGCATGTCGAGGCAGAAGCCGCAGCCGTTGATCTGGCTGGCGCGGATCTTCACCAGCTCCTGGGTGGCGGCGGGGAGGGTGGAGTCCGAGACCACCTTTCCGGCCGCGCCGATGTGCTTGATGACCTTGGCGGCGGCGGGGACGGCGAAGGGGTTCAGGCGAGCGTCCATGGCGTGCTCCTGTGGGCCGGTTCCGTTGGATTCACGGTTACGACGGCCGGGACGGCCCGGGTGTGACACGGGGGGGTGTGAGCTGCGCCACCGGGGTGTGCGGGAGGGCCGCACAGGGCGCGCACGGTCGTCCGGAAGCCCCGTCACGGTGCCGGCCGCTCACCCCGCCGCGTCCCTCACTTGTTCCACGTCTCGTCGTACGGATCGGCCGGAGCAGGCACCGGCCGCGCCGAGGTCACCCGGAGATACGGGATCACCCCGTTGTTCACCGGGTCCCGGGTCCGACGGGACGCGTCCACCCCCGTCACCTCCAGCCACGCGTCCGGCCGCAGCACCGGCGGGAGCCGGCCGGTGAGGCCGATCTTCACCGGCTGGGCGTCGGCGGCGCAGCAGTTGAGGGCCATCCGGACCAGGTAGGGGGTGCCGTGCGCGTCCAGCGCGAGGAAGCCGGTGACGCGGACGGTGCGACCGCGCAGGGTGGCGCCGTAGGCGGCGCGGGAGGCGTAGTCGACGACGCTCAGCCGGACGGGGTCGGCGGCGGGCAGCGGGTCGAGCCCGTACGGGGGCTGGAGTGCCGTGCCGGTGCGCACCGCGCTGTAGGAGCCGAGGGCGGGCGGGGCGATGAGGATGAGGGCGAGGACGGGCAGCACCAGGAGCCACGCCACCCGGGGCTCGGGGTGCGCGCCACCGGCAGCGGCCCGCTTCCGCTCGTACCAGATGGTGGCCAGTGCTGCCGTGATCAGGACCACGCCCGCCGCCAGCAGCATCGGTCGCAGGCCCGACTTGACGTACCGGAGGTAGAGATCGGTCGTCCCCGCGTGCAGCAGGGCCCCGCCGAGCAGGAACATCACGGCGGCCTGCGCCTGGCGGTTCACAGCAGTACCGCCCCGGTGACCAGCGCGCCCGTGACGGCGAGCGCGAACGTGGCCGGGGCGAAGCGCAGCGCGAAGCCGCGCCCGAAGGTGCCCGCCTGCATGGCGAACAGCTTGAGGTCGATCATCGGGCCCACCACCAGGAACACCAGCTTGGCCGTCGGGGAGAAGTCGGTCAGCGAGGCGGCGACGAACGCGTCCGCCTCCGAGCAGATGGACAGCACCACGGCGAGCACGCCGAGCGCGAGGACCGCGAGGAAGGGGTTGCCGGCGGCCGTGCGGAGCCACTCCGCCGGGGCGACCGCCTTGAGGGTGGCCGCGGCCATGGCGCCGACCACCAGGAAGCCGCCCGCGTGCATGGTGTCGTGGCGTACGGAGTTCCAGAACGTCTCCGCCTTCGTCCCGCCCTCGTGCGCGCCGTGCGCGCGCGGGCGCAGCCAGTCGTCCCGGCCGAGCCGCTGCCACAGCCAGCCCATCGCGCAGGCCACCAGCAGGCTCGCGGCGAACCGGGCGAGGACCATCCGGGGGTCGTTCGGGAAGGCCACGGCCGTGGCGGTGAGCACGATCGGGTTGATCGCGGGCGCGGACAGCAGGAACGCCAGCGCCGCCGCCGGGGTCACGCCCCGCCGTACCAGCGCGCCAGCCACCGGTACCGACGCGCACTCGCATCCCGGCAGCACCGCGCCCGCCAGCCCCGCGACCGGTACGGCGAGCGCGGGCCGGCCGGGCAGGGCGCGGGCGAAGAAGGCGGCCGGCACGAAGACGGCGATGGCGGCGGAGAGCAGCACCCCGAGCACCAGGAAGGGCAGCGCCTGCACGGTGACGGCGACGAACACCGTGGTCCAGCTCTGCATCACGGGGGTGCCGAGCGCGCCCCGGATCGGCGCCTGGGCAAGGACGGCGAGCAGCAGTACCAGGGTCAGGACAAGAGGCGAACTCAGCCTGGTACTGGTGCTGGCACCGATGCCAGTACCAGTGCCGGTGTCGGTGCCAGTACCGGTACGGGTGCCGGTGCGAGTACCAGTACACCCCTCGCCAAGCGGGGCGTCTTCGGTGATGGCCACGGCTGGGGTACCTCCGGCTGGGTGCGGCTGCTGTGCGGTACGCGGCCGCGTCAGGGCCCGTTCAGGTGATCGCTGGAACCGTCCGCCTTCTTGGGGCAGTCTTTCCCTTCGTGGCGAACAGCGTTCCGTATCAGGGCGGTTCCGGTGGCGCGTCGGCGCCCATGGTGGTGTGCGGGGACGACGGTCTGGCGCACCGGTTGTCCGCCGAGTTGCGCGGAGTCTACGGCGAGCAGGTCGTCCTCGTCGTGCCGCCGAACGCCCGTACCGCGCGGCGGCCGGTGGTGGGGCGGTCGCGGTCGGCTCCGGCGGCGCTGTTCGACCGGGTGGTGTCGGTGGCGGTCGGCCGGGGCGGGCCCGTGCCGGGCGGGGGTGAGGCCGGCGCTGCGAGCCGACGCTCGGGCGGGGAACGGGTGCTGGAGACCGAGTTCCTCACCGAGCGGGTGCTCGCCGAGGCGGGGGTGGAGCGGGCGACCGCGCTGGCGCTGGTCTACGAGGACGACGAGACCAACATCCGCGCCGCGCTCACCGCCCGCCGGCTGAACCCGCGCCTGCGGCTCGTACTGCGCCTCTACAACCGCCGGCTGGGCCAGCACATCGAGGAACTTCTCGATCAGGCGGCCGTGTTGGTGGGTGAGGACGAGGAGGCGGTACGGGAGGCGACCACGTCCGTGCTGTCCGACGCGGACACCGCCGCGCCCGCGCTGGCCGCGACCGCCGTGGCCGGTACCGGCAAGGTGATCCAGGCGGAGGGACTGCTGCTGCGGGCGGTGGAGCGGATCTCGCCCCCGTCCGGCGGGCCCGCGCCGCGCGGGGTGTGCACGCTGGCCCTGCTGTCCGCAGAAGGCAGTGACGAGGGCCCGGTGCTGCTGCCCGACGACGAGCAGGTACGGCGGGCCGGGGGCCGGTCCACCGTCATGCTGGAGCGGTTCTCGGCGGCGGAGGGCACGGCGGCGGGCAACGGCCTCGGCGTGGGCGGTGTGCCGCCCCTCTCCTCCCTGTTCTCCAAGCAGTTGAGGTGGTCGCTGGCCGTACTGGCGGGCTGCGTGATCGCGCTCGCGGTGGCCCTGTCGATCGTGACCGGCACCCATCCCGTACGGGCCTTCTACCTGACGCTGCTGGACCTGTTCGCCATCGACGACCCCGCACTGGGGCAGCCGTTGGGCCGTCAGATCCTCCAACTCCTCTCCGGGCTCGTCGGGTTGCTCCTGCTGCCCGTCCTGCTGGCGGCCGTACTGGAGGGTCTTGGCACCTTCCGTACGCAGTCCGCGCTGCGCAAACCCCCGCGCGGGCTCGGCGGGCACGTCGTGCTGCTGGGGCTGGGGAAGATCGGTACGCGGGTGCTGATCCGGCTGCGCGAGCTGCACATCCCGGTGGTGTGCGTCGAGGGCAACCCGGAGGCGCGCGGCCTCGCGGTGGCGCGGCGGCTGCGGGTGCCGGTGGTGATCGGGGATGTCACCCAGGAGGGTGTGCTGGAAGCGGCCAAGATCCACCGGGCGCACGCCCTGCTCGCGGTGACCAGCGCGGACACCACCAACCTGGAGGCCGTCCTGTACGCGCGCGGGGTCCGCCCGGACCTCCGCGCCGTACTGCGGCTGTACGACGACGACTTCGCCACCGCCGTGTACCGCACCCTGCGCGTGGCCCACCCCCTGGCCGTCACCCGCAGCCGCAGCGTCTCCTACCTCTCGGCACCCGCCTTCGCCGGGGCCATGCTGGGCCGGCGGGTGCTGGGCGCGGTGCCGGTGGAGCGGCGGGTGCTGCTCTTCGCCTCCGTGGACGTCGCCGCCCGCCCCCAGCTGGCGGGCCGCACCCTGGCGGCCGCCTTCCAACCGGGTGCCTGGCGCGCCCTCGCGGTGGAGGGGGAACCCGACACCCCACCCGGCCGCCTCCTCACGAAGGACGACCGGGTGGTGGTCGCGGCGACCCGACGGGGCCTGGCGGAGCTGGGCTGAACCGTCCTACCGCTCCGCGCCGCCGAGATGCCGCCGGGCGAAGTCCATCTCGAGGCGGACCTGCTTGATCCGTTCGTCCACCACCAGTGAGCCGTGGCCCGCGTCGTAGCGGTACACCTCGTGCGGGGCACCCCGGTCGCGGAGACGGCCGACGTAGTTGTCGATCTGGCGGATGGGGCAGCGGGGGTCGTTGACGCCGGCCGAGATGTAGACGGGGGCCTTGACCTCGTCTACGTAGGTCAGCGGGGAGGACGCGGCGAAACGTTCCGGGACCTCCTCCGGGGTGCCGCCCAGGAGGGTGCGGTCCATGGCCTTCAGCGCCTCCATCTCGTCGTGGTACGCGGTGACGTAGTCCGCGACCGGTACCACGGCGATGCCCACCGTCCACGCCTCCGGCTGGGTGCCGATGCCGAGGAGGGTGAGGTAGCCGCCCCAGGAGCCGCCGGTGAGGACCAGGCGCTCGGGGTCGGCGAGGCCGGAGGAGACGGCCCACTCGCGCACCGCGGCCACGTCCTCCAGCTCGATCAGGCCGACCCGGTGCTTCAGGGCGTCGGTCCAGGCGCGGCCGTACCCGGTGGAGCCGCGGTAGTTGACGCGGACCACGGCGTACCCCTGGTCCACCCAGGCCGCCGGGCCCGCCGCGAAGGAGTCGCTGTCGTGCCAGGTGGGACCGCCGTGCAGGTCGAACACGGTGGGCAGCGGGCCGGTGGCTCCGGCGGGCTTCTGCACGAGGGCGTGGATGCGGCCGCCGGGGCCGTCCACCCACACGTCCTCCACCGCGACCGAGGGCGGGCTCTTCAGGCCGGGCGGGTCGAGCACGACGGTACCGCTGGTGGAGCGGACCACCGGCGGCTCGGCGGCCGACGACCACAGGTACTCCACGCTGCCGTCCGGGCGGGCGGTCGCCCCGGAGACGGTGCCGGGCGGGGTGGGGATGCGGTCCAGCTCGCGGGTGGCCAGGTCGTAGCGGAACAGCTCGCTGCGGGCCTCGAAGCCGTGCGCGATCAGCAGGGCGGTGCCGTCCGGGTACCACTCGGCGGCCACGTCGCCGGGCAGGTCCAGCGGGAGGTCCGTCTCCGCGCCGCTCGCCACGTCCCACACCAGGGGCTCCCAGCGGCCCCGGCGCTGGTGGCCGACGAGGAGGCGGGTGTCGCCGTCGACGGGGGCGAAGCCCAGCACCTCCAGGCCCAGTTCCTCGGTACCGCCGCGGGTGTCGTCCAGGTCGGCGACGGCCGTGCCGTCGGGGCGCAGCACGCGCAGGGCGCTGTGCATGGCGTCGCCGTGCTCGGTGTGCTCGATCGCGATCAGCGTGCCGTCGTACGAGAGGTCGCCGACGCCGGCGGACTCGCGGTGCCGGTAGATCTCCGCCGGCGCCGCACCGGCGCGGGCGAGGTGGATGGTCGTACCGTCCTCGTCCGTCGAGCGGCCGACGACGGCCGTCCGGCCGTCGCGGCCGAGGGCGAGGCCGGCCGGGTAGGAGGGCGCGAGGCCCACTACGGCCGGTTCGTCGGGGCCGCCCTCGAAGGGCTGGCGGCGCCAGACCCCGAACTCGTCGCCGTCCTTGTCGTCGAACCACCAGATGAAGGCGCCGTCCGGCGAGAGCACGCCGTCCGTGGTGCCGTTCGGCCGGTCCGTCGCCTGCCGCTGCGCGCCGTTCGCGCGGTTCCAGGCGTACAGCTCGTAAGTGCCGGTCGCGTTCGACACGAACAGCGAGCGGTCGGGCGCGTCCTCGGCCCAGTCCGGCAGCGAGACCCTCGGCGCGCGGAACCGCTTCTCCCAGTCGGGCGTCTCCACAGCTTCGTCAGCTTTGTCCATGCCTCTAGGATCACCCGTCCGACGCCCTGGGGGACAGCCCTGAGCTGGGCGATGCGGGCGCGGCAGGTCTCGAACGCGGGTTCGGGCGTGTAGTCGTCGTGGAGCGGGCCGGACTGCCGGGGGCCGCACCGGCACGGGGTCGACCGGCGGGGCCCCCGTGAGGGTGATCCGGCGGGGCCACCGTGAAGGTGCCAAAGGGGGCGCCGTACCTTGGGGGTGTGTACCGGTTTCTGCTGACACCCCGCTGGTGGGGCATCAACGTCTTCGTGCTGCTCGCCATCCCGTTCTGCGTGTTCATGG
This sequence comes from Streptomyces sp. NPDC058459, assembly GCF_042721685.1. NCBI lineage: Bacteria > Bacillati > Actinomycetota > Actinomycetes > Kitasatosporales > Streptomycetaceae > Streptomyces > Streptomyces sp. NPDC058459. The sequence continues at coordinate 19,294 of NZ_JBHXLV010000011.1, forward strand.
GGTCGTGGCAGCTCAGCCGGTTCGAGGGGCGGATGCAGGATCAGCGCACCGCCACCGAACAGGCGGCTGACTCCCGCCACGAGGAGGCGGTGCCGCTCGCGCGGATGCTGCCCGTCGACAAGGCCACCTCGGGCCGCCGGGTCGTCGTCAGCGGCGAGTACGGCAGGCAGCTCCTCGCGCCCGGCCGTGAGCTGGACGGGAAGAGCGGCTTCTACGTCGTGACCCTGCTGCGCACGTCCACCGGCGAGTCCCTCCCCGTGGTCCGGGGCTGGCTGCCCGGCGCGGCCGACCCGGCGAAGGCACCGGAGCCCCCGGCCGGGAAGGTCACCGTCACCGGCGCGCTCCAGGCCCCCGAGACCCCGGGCAGCAACGGTGTCCCCACGACCGGCGGACTGCCCGCCGGGCAGATCGGCGCGATCAGCCCGGCCACCCTGGTCAACCTGGTCAACCTGGTGCCGGACAAGCTGTACGCGGCCTGGGTCACGCTGGACCGGGGCGACGGGATGAAGGCGGTGCCCGCGACCGCGCCCGCCGGGACCGGCCTGGACCTGAAGGCGTTCCAGAACCTCGGCTACACCGGCGAGTGGTTCGTCTTCGCCGGGTTCGTGATCTTCATGTGGTTCCGGCTGCTGCGCCGGGAGGCCGAGGCCGCGCGCGACGCCGAGCTGGGCATCCTGCCCGAGGAGGCCGGCGCCCCCGACGCGGCCGGCGCCCCCGAGGACGCCGGCACGCCGAGCACCGTCTAGGACCGCATCCCCGTGTAGTACACCGTCCCCGCGCAGGCGTTCGGGACGGCGGCCGTCGCCGCCCCGCCGGACGCCGTGCTGTAGGTGATCTGCACGCTGCCGTCCGCCGGGCCGTCGGCGGTGAGCAGCTGGGGGGCCGTGCCGCCGTCGCCGTCCGCGCTGCTGGTCGGGCCCGGGTCGGCGGTGGGCGACGGGTCGGGCGAGGGCCCGCCGGTCGCCGAGCCGCCGCCGGGGGTCGCCCCGCCTCCCGGCACCGGACAGGTCTCGGACGGCACGAAGGCGAACTGCTCCTCGTACGTGCCACCCGGCCGCAGCACCAGCGAGGAAACCGCCAGCGCCGGGTCCGGCAGCCCGCTCGCCGCGTCCCCGGCCACATGCGCGGCCACGCTCAGCTTGGCCCGGTCGGCCGCGCCGACCGCCACCGCGCCGACCTGGCCCGCGCCGGTCACCACGCAGGGGGTGACGGAGATGTTCGCGACCCGGAAGCTGCCGTAGACCACGCCTCCGGCGTCGGGGCCGCCCGCGCTGCCCGTGACGCCCAGCTGGGCCGGGGTGCAGCCGGGGGTGCCGGAGCCGAGGCTCGCCGAGGGGTCGACCGCGCCGGCGGACCCCTTCTCGCCGCCGTCCTTCTTGCCGGGCTCGGTCTTCTTGTCGCCGTCCCCGCCCGGAGCCGGGACGCCGCCCGTGGTGCCGCGGGGGCCGCCGGTGGCGCCGTCGGACGGAGCGCCCTTGCCCTCGGGGCCGCGCGTCGCCTCGGACTGGCCGGCCATCGCGGTGTTGGGGTCGGTGCCGCCCGTGTCGGAGACGTGGACCAGGGCGGGAATCGCCGTGCTGAGCAGCAGCGCCGCCGCCGCCATCCCGACCGCCGCGTGCCGCTTGCGGGCCCGCCGCGCGGGCACGGCCCGCCGCAGGTGCTCCAGGGAGCCGGTACGGGGCCGCACGTCCTCCACGGCGGAGTGCAGCAGCCGCCGCAGCGCCTGCTCGTCCGCGCCGAGCCCGAAGTCGGGCCCGTCGTCGCGGCCGTCCTCAGGCCCGGCGGCCTCGGTGCCGCGCCGCTCACCGCCGGACGACGCGCCGCCCGGCCCCAGCAGCCGTTCGAGCCCGGCCGGCTTCTGTGTCTCCTCGCCGGCGGAGGTGTCCGGACGGGCGGAGTCCTCTCCGCGGGTGCCGTCGTTCACAGTTTCGTTCCCAGCGTGCGTCGGCTTGCCGTGCCGGTCGGCCCCCGTGGCTGACTCGTCGTGCTCGCTCATGTCCTGGCCCCCATGGACACCCGCAGCGCGGCGATGCCCCGTGAGCCGTACGCCTTCACCGAGCCCAGCGAGATGCCGAGCGTCTCGGCGACCTGGGCCTCCGTCATGTCCGCGAAGTAACGCAGCACCAGCACCTCGCGCTGGCGGCGCTGAAGACCCTTCATGGCCCTGATGAGGGAGTCACGCTCCAGCAGGTCGTAGGCACCCTCCTCCGCGCTCGCCATGTCCGGCATCGGCTTGGACAGCAGCTTCAGGCCGAGTATGCGGCGGCGCAGCGCGGACCGGGAGAGGTTGACGACCGTCTGGCGCAGGTACGCCAGGGTCTTGTCCTTGTCCCGGACGCGTTTGCGCGCCGAGTGGACGCGGATGAACGCCTCCTGCACGACATCCTCGCAGGAAGCGGTGTCGTCCAGGAGCAGCGCGGCGAGACCGAGCAGGGAGCGGTAGTGCGCCCGGTAGGTCTCGGTGAGATGGTCGACGGTCGTGCCGGCGGCAACGTCACCCGCGGTGTCGTCGGCGCCGTCGCGCTGGCCGGGTATGCGGGTGGAACGCGCCGCGGGCATCGGCGCGATCACCGGCATGCCGCCGGGCACACGCGGACGGGGGGCCGCACGGGGCGGCCGGAGCGCCGTCGCGCCACGGACTGCTGGGGACACGCCCGCCTCGAAGAGAGCCGGTGCGAGTTCGAGTACCTCTGCCACGCCAGTTGGACACACGTACCCCCGACAGGGTTGTACGTGCCCGGCGTCACAGTCACGACGACCGGAACATCCTCAAGTGCCGCCATGCGCCCCGCTCTTCCCCTACGCCTAGTTGAAAGGGCGTCACCACGCCCTGCCGAGACGCCCCGCGCCCGGAAATCCGCGTCCCGCCGCACCGGGGTGAGGACAAAGACGCTCCCCGTACTCGCGCGGTTGCGGAGCGCCGGGAGGCAAATCCTCTGTCGTGATCAGTGCGAGTCACAAGTGGTTTGGACCATGGCTCCGGCCACATTCCGTCACGGAACCCCATGAACACCACAGGACGCTCACACCATTTCGGCGGCCACCAGCTCGGCGATCTCGGCGGTGTTGAGGGCGGCGCCCTTGCGCAGGTTGTCGCCGCAGACGAAGAGTTCGAGCGCGGCCGGGTCGTCCAGCGCCCGCCGCACCCGGCCCACATAGGTGGGGTCGGTGCCCACCACGTCGGCCGGGGTGGGGTACTCCCCGGCGGCCGGGTCGTCGCACAGGACGACGCCGGGGGCGGCGGCGACGGGCACCCAGCGGGCGGCGACCTCGTCGGGTACGCCGAACATGGCGACGTCGACGCCGTCGAAGGCGTCCTCGGTGAGGGCGGCGACCTCGACCTCCTCGCCGCGCACGGCCAGCTTGCGGCCGGCCGAGCGCGGGAAGGCGAACAGGCGGATCTCGCCCCAGACGTCCGCCCGTCGGGACAGGATCTGGAGCATCACCGCTCCCGCGGCTCCGGTCGCCCCCACGACCGCCAGTGCCGGGCGACCGGGGCGCGCCATCAGCGGCCCGTGCCTCCGTAGACGACGGCCTCGTCGGTGTCGGAGTCGAGCCCGAAGGCGGTGTGCACGGCGCGGACGGCCTCGGGGACCTCGTCGGCGCGGGTGACGACCGAGATGCGGATCTCGGAGGTCGAGATCAGCTCGATGTTCACGCCCGCGTCGCTGAGCGCCTCGAAGAAGGACGCCGTGACACCCGGGTTGGTCTTCATACCGGCGCCGACCAGGGAGATCTTGCCGATCTGGTCGTCGTAGCGCAGGGAGTCGAAGCCGATGCCGGCGCGGTCGCGCTCCAGCGCGTCGATGGCCTTGCGGCCCTCGGTCTTCGGCAGGGTGAAGGAGATGTCGGTCAGGCCCGTGGAGGCGGCCGACACGTTCTGCACGATCATGTCGATGTTGATCTGGGCGTCCGCGATGGTCCGGAAGATGGCCGCGGCCTCGCCCGGCTTGTCCGGCACCCCGACGACGGTGATCTTGGCCTCGGAGGTGTCGTGCGCGACCCCGGAGATGATGGCCTGCTCCACCTGCTGTTCCCCTTGCTGCTCTGTGTTCGGGACGACCGGCTCGCTGCTGACCCACGTGCCGCGCAGCCCGCTGAAGGAGGAGCGGACGTGGATCGGGATGTTGTACCGGCGGGCGTACTCCACGCACCGGTGGAGCAGCACCTTGGAGCCGGACGCGGCCAGCTCCAGCATGTCCTCGAAGGAGATCCAGTCGATCTTACGGGCCTTCTTCACCACGCGCGGGTCGGCGGTGAACACGCCGTCCACGTCGGTGTAGATCTCGCAGACCTCGGCGTCGAGCGCGGCGGCGAGCGCGACGGCGGTGGTGTCGGAGCCGCCGCGGCCCAGCGTGGTGATGTCCTTCTTGTCCTGGCTCACACCCTGGAAACCGGCGACGATGGCGATGTTGCCCTCGTCCAGCGCGGTGCGGATGCGGCCCGGCGTGACGTCGATGATGCGGGCCTTGTTGTGGACAGAGTCGGTGATGACACCTGCCTGGCTGCCCGTGAACGACTGGGCCTCGTGGCCCAGCTTCTTGATCGCCATCGCCAGCAGGGCCATGGAGATTCGCTCCCCGGCGGTCAGCAGCATGTCGAATTCACGTCCGGCAGGCATCGGAGACACCTGCTCGGCGAGATCGATCAGCTCGTCCGTCGTGTCGCCCATCGCGGAGACCACGACAACCACCTGGTTGCCGTTCTTCTTGGCCTCCACGATCCGCTTGGCGACGCGCTTGATGCCCTCGGCATCGGCTACGGAGGAGCCTCCGTACTTCTGCACGACAAGGCCCACGTGCGCTCCTCGCTCGGTTCGTCTGTGTCGGCTCAGTCTATCGAGCGTCCGAAATCCCCCGTCGCGCTCCCGCATGGTGAGACGTCGCCCGTCCGCCCGGTCCCGGGCCTGCCCGGCGCCACGACCGTCACGCGGCAGGGGCCGGGCGTCACAGAGCGCGGTCAGCGCACCTGACGGATGCCGAGCGGCGTCCCGATCTCCTCGGCCATGACCCGCCCGGCCTCCAGTTCCAGCGCCTCGTCGCCGAGGTCCTGGTCGGTGTCGAGGCCGTCCAGCTCCTCCAGCGGCTGGTTCAGGCGGACGTGGATCAGCACCGACTGCAGGGCGCGCAGCACGGCGGAGGCGGTGGGGCCCCAGTTGGAGAAGTAGGAGAACTGCCACCACCACATGGCCTCGGCGATGCGGCCGGCGCGGTAGTGGACCATGCCGTGCCTGAGGTCGGTGATGACGTCCGCGAGGTCGTCGGAGATCCGGGCGGCGACCGGCGCGGTACGGGGCGCGTAGGGGTCGAAGACCTCGGAGTAGACGTCGACCGGGTCCAGCAGCCGGGCCAGGTTCTCGCGCAGGCCGTCCGCGTCGATCTCGGGGCCGGGGTCGGGCTCGTAGCGCTCGTCGGGGACGAAGTCCTCGTGCGCGCCGAGGCGGCCTCCGGCCAGCAGCAGCTGGGAGACCTCCAGCAGCAGGAAGGGCACGGTGGAACCGGGCTCGTCGCCCTTGGCGACCTCGGTGACGGCGACCAGGAAGCTCTCCACCTGGTCGGCGATCTGGACCGCGAAGTCGTCCGGGTTCTGCGCGGTGGCGTGCAGCGTGGCGTCAGACATCTAGGAGTCGTCTCCCCTCGAAGGCGCGGCCGAGGGTGACCTCGTCCGCGTATTCCAGGTCCCCGCCGACCGGGAGGCCGCTGGCCAGGCGGGTGACCTTCAGACCCATGGGTTTGATCATGCGGGCGAGGTACGTCGCTGTGGCCTCGCCTTCGAGATTGGGGTCGGTGGCGAGGATCAGCTCCGTGACGGTGCCGTCGGCGAGCCGGGCCAGGAGTTCCCTGATCCGCAGATCGTCCGGGCCGACGCCCTCGATGGGGCTGATGGCGCCGCCCAGGACGTGGTAGCGGCCCCGGAACTCACGGGTGCGCTCGACGGCCACGACGTCCTTGGGCTCCTCGACCACGCAGATGACCGAGGGGTCGCGGCGCGGGTCGCGGCAGATGTTGCACAGCTCTTCCTGTGCCACGTTGCCGCAGGCCGCGCAGAAGCGGACCTTCGCCTTGACCTCCAGCAGGGCCTGGGCGAGCCGTTTGACGTCCGTCGGCTCGGCCTGGAGAACGTGGAAGGCGATCCGCTGCGCGCTCTTGGGACCGACGCCGGGGAGCCGCCCCAGCTCGTCGATGAGGTCCTGGACCACGCCTTCGTACAACGGACTGCCTTTCCTTCACGACCTTGCGGTACGTACGGTAGTTGCCCGGCCGTCAGAAAGGCAGACCGGGGATGCCGCCGCCGCCGAGTCCCTCGGCCAGCGGGCCGAGTTTCTGCTGCTGGAGGGCCTGCGCGTTCTCGTTCGCCGCCTGCACGGCGGCGACGACGAGGTCCGCGAGGGTCTCGGTGTCCTCCGGGTCCACGGCCTTCGGGTCGATCTTCAGTGCGCGCAGGTCGCCGGAGCCGGTCACGGTCGCCTTGACCAGACCGCCGCCCGCCTGACCCTCGACCTCCGTGTTCGCCAGCTCCTCCTGGGCCCGCGCGAGGTCCTGCTGCATCTGCTGGGCCTGCTGGAGCAACTGCTGCATGTTGGGCTGGCCGCCACCGGGAATCACGAAGTCTCTCCTGTCTGCCTGCTGTATGCCTGCTGTATGGCGTCTGCCCGGCGTCTGCCCGGCTCGGCCGCTTCTCCGCTCGGCACGAGCCTACGTGGTCCGAGCGGCCCTCGCGCTGCCACTCTTTCGGGTGAGATCGGCCCCGGCCTCTACCTGATCAAACCCCTCTTCCGGGCGTACCACCCCGCGATCGCCGTCCCGCGCCACCCGTTGAGCGGTAGGAAGGACACTTCGCGCCGCCACGGGGTGTGACGGCCGCGCGATCGGTGTTCATGTTCAGTAGGGAGTGCCGGGTGGGCCAGCCGGAGCAGCAACCCGACGATTCCGCATCCGCTCAGGGGGCACGGCGGGACACCCCGGGCGGGGACGGGGTACGGCGGGGTGACGGACCAGCGGGTGCCTCGCGGCGAGGTGACCGGGGAACGGACGCCTCGCGGCGGGGTGACCGGCCGGCCGGTCACGGTACGGACGGCTCACGGCCGGGTGGCCGGACGGTCGACGGACCATGGCCGGCCCATCCTGGTACGGACGGCTCTCGACACGGTGATCAGGCGCCCGGCGGACCACGGCCGGCCGGTCGCGGTCCGGACGGGCCCCGTTGGGACGACCCGGCCGGGGGCGGGACCGAGTCCCGGCCGGGAGACCGCTATGCCATGGCGCCGGGCCCGGACGAGCCGGCCGGGGCCCCGTCCCGGTGGGGCTTCGGGGTGTCGCGGCGCGGCGTACGGACCGCCGCCGCCCCGCTGGCCGGTGATCTGGTGGGGCAGATCCTGCCGCTCGGCGACTGGGGTGAGCCCGCCGAGCGCCTGGACGAGCTGTACCGCTGGGTGGAGCGTGGGGCCCTCCGTACGGCGGACTGGTACCTCGCGGACCGGGTGTGGCGCCGCCGGACGGCACGGGCCCTGCGGGGCGGTACGGCGGCGGGGCTGGTGGTCGGCGCGTCGCTCCCCCTGCTGGACGCGACCGGCGCGATGTCGGGGTGCGCACCCTGGGGCTACCTGGCGCTTCTGGCGGGGGCGGCGTGCGCGGGCGTGGACCGGTGCTTCGGGCTGACCTCGGGCTGGATGCGGGACCTGGGGACGGCCCAGGCGGTCCAACGGCGCCTTCAGGCACTCCAGTTCGACTGGGCCTCCGAGAGCGCGCGCGAGGTGCTGGGTCCCGCCGAGGGCACGGCCGGGGAGGCGGCGGAACGGTGCCTGGGCATCCTGCGCCGCTTCTCGGAGGACGTGACGGAGCTGGTCCGCACGGAGACCACGGACTGGATGCGGGAGTTCCGCGGAGGGCGTCCGCCGGTGACCCCGCCCGCCCCGCCGTCCCGGCCCGTGGACCCGGCCCCCGTCTCCCGCTACCTCTCCCCACCCCCCGGCACCCGCCCCAACATGCCCCGCCAACGCCCCCCGGACCCCCGCTGACGGCTCCGCCGAGGGAGCGGAAGCTTCCCGGGGCTCCGGCCCACCGGCGGGGTTCCACCAGAAACGGGCTCCCTCCAGCACTGGCCCGCCGGGGGGCCGGGGGGCCGGGGGGTGGGATTCTCGCAGCACCGGCCCGGGGGCGGTCAGGTCAGGCGGAGGTCGATGTAGGGGATGGTGTCGCCGGGGAGGACGTAGCGGTCGGTCTCGGTGAAGCCGTGGGTCCGGGCGAAGCGCAGGCCGGCCTCGTTCGAGGCGAGGACGACGGTCTCGATGGTGTCGGCGCCCAGCTCGCGGGCCCGCTCCAGCGCGCGCCGGTAGAGCTGCTCGCCGAAGCCCTGACGGCGGTGGGCGGGGAGCACCCTGGCGATCACGGTCGCCGTGGCCGGGCCGTCGCCGGACGGCGGGCGTACGGTCGTGCAGCCCACCGGTTCGCCGTCGAGGTAGGCGACCTCCAGGCGGTTGCGCCCGGCCCGCTCGCGCACCTCGTCGGGGGAGAGGACGGCGGTCGGGATGATCACGTTGTGGACATGCCGCCAGTCGGCGAGCGCGGCGTCACCCACCGGTTCCACGAAGCTGAGTCCGGACATCGCAGCAGGGTCACACACCGGGGCGGGTGTGTGTCAGGGTTTTCGCCCCGGAGGTCACCGTGGTCGCGGTGAGCCGCAACGTCCCCTCGGCGCCCGGCTTCCGGGCCAGGTCCACCGCGACCACGCAGTGGTGATCGGCCCCGTCCGCGACGAGCGTGAGCACGCGCCTACCCGAACCCCCGCCCCGAGGACAGGGCACCCCCGTCCCCGCCGAAGGCACCCCCACTCCCGGCACCCTGTCGCACATCCCACCCCCGCCCCCGACACTCCGCCGATGTCGAAGAACGACCCGCACCCCCTACCCTCACCCGCATGACGCCTCAGCCGAACCCGAACCCGAAGCCGACCCCCGCCCCCGACCCCGAGACCGGCGCGGCCGTCAAGGCCGCCGACCGGGCGCATGTGTTCCACTCCTGGTCCGCCCAGGACCTGATCGACCCGTTGGCCGTGGCCGGCGCGGAGGGCTCGTACTTCTGGGACTACGACGGCAAGCGCTACCTGGACTTCACCAGCGGCCTGGTGTTCACGAACATCGGCTACCAGCACCCGGAGGTGGTGGCCGCCATCCAGGAGCAGGCGGCGAGGATGACGACGTTCGCCCCGGCGTTCGCCGTGGAGGCGCGGTCGGAGGCGGCACGCCTGATCGCGGAACGCACCCCCGGCGACCTGGACAAGATCTTCTTCACCAACGCCGGCGCGGACGCGGTGGAGCACGCGACCCGTATGGCCCGCCTGCACACCGGCCGCCCGAAGGTGCTCTCGGCGTACCGGTCGTACCACGGCGGCACCCAGCAGGCGGTGAACCTGACCGGCGACCCCCGCCGCTGGCCGTCGGACAACGGCAGCGCGGGCGTCGTCCGCTTCTGGGCCCCGTTCCTGTACCGCTCCCGCTTCTACGCGGAGACGGAGGAGCAGGAGTGCGCCCGCGCACTGGAGCACCTGGAGACCACGATCGCCTTCGAGGGCCCCGGCACAGTCGCGGCGGTCATCCTGGAGACGATCCCCGGTACGGCCGGGATCATGGTGCCCCCGCCGGGCTATCTCGCCGGCGTCCGCGAGATCTGCGACCGGCACGGCATCGTGCTCGTCCTGGACGAGGTGATGGCGGGGTTCGGCCGGACCGGCGAGTGGTTCGCGGCGGACCTCTCGGGGGTCGTCCCCGACCTGATGACCTTCGCCAAGGGCGTGAACTCGGGGTACGTCCCCCTAGGGGGTGTCGCCATCTCCGGCGCCATCGCGGAGACCTTCGCCAAGCGCCCGTACCCCGGCGGCCTGACGTACTCCGGTCACCCCCTGGCCTGCGGCGCGGCGGTCGCCACGATCGGCGTGATGGCCCGCGAGGGCATCGTGGACAACGCCAAGCGCCTCGGCGCGACGGTCCTCGGCCCGGCCCTCGCCACCCTGGCCGAGCGCCACCCCAGCGTGGGCGAGGTGCGCGGTACGGGCATGTTCTGGGCCCTGGAGCTGGTGAGGAACCGCGAGACCCGCGAACCGCTGGTCCCCTACAACGCCACCGCCGAGGTCAACGCTCCCATGGCCGCCTTCGCCGCCACCGCCAAGAAGAACGGCCTCTGGCCCTTCGTCAACATGAACCGCACCCACGTGGTCCCGCCCTGCAACATCACCGAGCCGGAACTGAAGGAGGGCCTGGCGGCGCTGGACGCCGCGCTGTCCACCGCGGACGAGTTCACGACGTCGGCCTGACCTGCCCCGGGTCAGCGCCCTTCCCCGGCCCACCGGCGCAGGGCGGCCTCCAGGCCGGCGGGGTCGGTGGTGTCAGGGGCGTCGGTGGTGTCAGGGGCGTCGGTGGTGTCAGTGGCGTCAGTGGCCCACGCCACCACCCCGTCCGGCCGGACCAGCGCGCCCAGCACTCCCGTGCCGTCGTCCCGGACCACGCGCGCCCGGCCCCGGGCCGACTCGGCGAACACCGCCCCCGGCGTGCGGTCCAGCAGCAGGAACCCGCCCGCGTGCGCGTGGTCCGCGAGCCGGGAGCCGTCGCTCAGCGGCACGTCCGGGACGTGGCGGCCCGTCCAGGGGTGGGACCCCGGCAGGGGCACCCGCTGCGTGACGCCCGCGATCTGCTTCACCGCGTACGTCGTGCCGTCCCGTGTCCCCAGCAGGTCCCGCACCACGCCCCGCAGCGCCCCCGACTTGGGGTCGCCCCGCAGGACGCCGATCTGGGCCCGGGTCCAGTCCAGCACCCACGCGCCCACCGGACGGCGTTCCGCGTCGTAGGTGTCGAGCAGCCCCTCCCGCGCGCGGCCGGTCACCACGGCCGCCAGTTTCCAGCCCAGGTTCACCGCGTCGCCCACGCCCAGGTTCAGTCCCTGGCCGCCGAAGGGCGGGTGGACGTGAGCCGCGTCGCCGGCCAGCAGCACGCGGCCGAGCCGGTAGGCCGACGCCTGGCGGGTGTTGTCCGTCCAGCGGGTCGGCTCCGCGCGCAGGGCCGTCAGCGTGACGTCCGTGCCCGAGACGCGGCGCAGGCTGGACTGGATGTCGGCGCGCGTGACCGGAGCCGTACGGTCGGCCGGTCCGCCGTCGAACTCGACGGTGGCGACGCGGCCGGGCTGGGGGCCGTGGCGGTAGACGCCGTGCGGGGACCAGGACCAGCCGTCGGCGAGCTTCTCGGGGTCGGCGATGTCCACCACCGCCTGGTAGCCGGTGATCTCGGGGTCCGTGCCGGGGAAGGCGATGCCCGCCAGGCGGCGCACGGTGCTGTGGCCGCCGTCGCAGCCGACCAGCCAGCCGGTGCGCAGCGGACCGGCGTCGGTGCCGACCACCACCCCCTCGCCGGTGTCCTCCAGCGCGGTCACCGCCACCCCGCGCCGCACCACCACGCCCAGCCGTTCGGCGTACCCGGCGAGCAGCGCCTCCAGCCGGGGCTGGGGGATCATCCGCGCCCCCTCCACAGCGGTGTGCGCGGCGAGTTCGGGGTCCGCCCAGTCCACCAGGCCGGGGTCCAGGGCCATGCCCGCGAAGTGCCCGGTGAACCGGAGACCGGACTCCCCCAGCGTCTCCCGCTGGAGCTGCTCCAGGGCGGGCAGGAGCCCGCGCCGGTCCAGCGCCTCCGCCGTCGGCACGTTGATGGACTGCGCCTTCATCGCCGGGTCGGGTGCCGTACGCCGCTCCAGCACCCGCACCGACACCCCGGCGAGCGCCAGCTCGGCGGCGAGGACAAGCCCCACGGGCCCGGCCCCGACCACGGTCACATCCACACTCATATTCATATGCACGAACATCGTTCTATAAACGAACACCGTTCGCGTCAAGTTATAGTGATCCCGTGAACGCGAAAGAGCGCCGCACCGCACGCCACCAGCCCCCGCCCGCCGATGACGCGAGGCCCCGCCGCCGCAAGGACCCCATCACGGTGGACCAGGTGGTCGACACCGCGCTCGGCATCATCGCCACGGAGGGCTACGACGCGCTGACCATGCGCCGCCTGTCCGCCGCGCTGGACACCGGCCCGGCCTCCCTCTACGCCCACGTGGTCAACAAGGCCGACCTGGACGAGCTGCTCATCGGCCGCCTCTGCGCGCGGCTCACCCTCCCCGCGCCCGACCCCGCCGCCTGGCGGGACCAGCTGCGAGGCGTCTGCGAGGAGCTGCGGGACCAGTACCTGAAGTACCCCGGCATCTCCCGCGCCGCCCTCGCCATGGCCCCCACCGACCTGGAGACCCTCCGCGTCAGCGAGGGCATGCTCGCGGTCCTGCTCAGCGCCGGCATCGCCCCCCGGCGCGCGGCCTGGGCCATCGACGCCCTGCTGCTGTACGTCGCCGCCTACTGCCTGGAGCTGGCCGTGGCCCACCGCAGGGCCGGGGACGGCGACGAGGTCTGGCCCGCCGACAGGGCCGAACTCCTCCACCGACTCGCCACCCTCCCCGCCGCCACCTTCCCCCACACCACCCGCCACGCGGCCGAGCTGACCTCGGGCACCGGCCACGACCGCTTCGACTTCACCGTGGGCCTGATGATCGACGGGCTGGCACAGAGCCGCGCCATATGCGGTTCCGCCCCACATAAAGGGCACGGGGGCTGATGCTGGGCAGGGGTGAACGCGTATGGTGACGAACTCGTAAGGGGTTGTGGGAATAGGCACGGACGTACGAGAGCGGCCCCATTCGTGTGAGGAGATCCCGGGACGATGCCCGGCTACGGCGCTGTGACGCGCAGTACCTTGCGGCAGCAGATCGCCGACGCACTGCGTGACGAGGTGCTGGCCGGGCGACTGCTGCCGGGGCGGGCGTTCACCGTGAAGGAGATAGCGGACCTCTACGGGGTCTCCGCGACGCCGGTACGCGAGGCCCTGGTCGACCTGTCGGCGCAGGCCCTGCTGGAGGCCGACCACCACCGGGGTTTCCGGGTCCCCGCATACTCGCTGGCCGACTACCGGGGCATGATCGAGGCCCGCTCGCTGGTCACCGAGGGCATGTTCCGCGTCCTCGGCCAGGGGCATTCCGTCTTCGCGAAGGCCGCCGACCCGGAGACCGTCGCCGCGCTCGCGACGGTACGGCGCCGGGGCGAGGAGGCGCAGCGGGCGAACACGGCCGGCGACCTCACCGTGCTCATCGGCTATGACCTCCGCTTCTGGCGCGAGCTGAGCGTGCTGTTCGGCAACCCCTACCTCGCGGAGTTCCTGCACCGGCTCCGCGTCCGCTCCTGGGTCTGCGCGGTCCAGCACCTCCGCCGCCTCCCCGAGGTACGCGGCCGCCTGTGGGCCGGCCACATAGATCTGGTCGACGCGCTGTCGGCCCACGACCCCGAGGCCGCCCGCGACATCGTTGCCGCCGCCAACGCGCACGCCTTGAAGATGGTCGAGGAACTCGCCAGGAACTAGGCCGCGTTCGCCGCCCGCGGGTCAGCCGGGGGCCGGCACCGTGCTCAGGTCCAGGGTGTCGGCCGGCGCCGGGGTGTGGAGGTTCAGGGGCTTGTCGAAGTCGCTGAACACGGTGGTGACGTGGTTGTAGGGGCCCTTGTAGCCGAGCTTCAGCAGGTACGGCGTGCCCTCAGCCGCGATGTAGAAGGTGTAGGTGCCCGGCTCACGCGCGAAGGGCGACTGACCGGGCTTGTCCCGCACCTCGACCGGGATCGCCGTCCGGCCGTCCAGCTCGGTCCGCGCGCCCTTCGTGGGCTTGCCGAAGGACGTGAACGGCCAGGTGCACTCCTGCAGGCCGTCCACGTCCCGCTCCGCGCTGACCGGACTCTTCAGCCAGGGCTTCTGCCGCACGGCGGGGACCGTGTCCCGTCCCCATATCTCGAAGTACCGGTCGTTGCCGTGGATGTAGTCCGTCCCGCCCGTCCGGAGCTGCTCCATCTCGGCCCCCGAGCGGAAGGTCGCCCGGTACGCGCACCTGCGCCTGAGGTCCGTGCTCTTGCGGCTGAGGAAGATCCTGCCGCCCTCGGGTGCGGTCGTCTCCGTGGTGATCGTCACCGACCGCAGCGCCTTCATGGTGCGGTTGGCCGAGTCGAGCAGTCGCCCGGCCGAACGCGGGTCCGTGACCGTGCGCGGCCGCGGGTCCGCATGGGTGCCGGCGCAGCCCGTGGCCGCACAGCCCAGCAGCAGCGACAGCGCGACGGCGCTCGCTCTCTTGCTCATGATTCCCCCAGATGTTCGAGCAGATCAGGCTAGCGGCCCTCGGCACGTCGAGCGGCGCGCTCACCGGATTCACACCCAAGGGCTGAGGCGGCCCGGGAACGGGGGGAATCCCCGGCGCCGCGAAGGGGTTGGCCCAAGCGGGGGTGACCGCACGGAGGGACGGGACCCGATGAACCTGCGCCAGTTCGAATACGCCCTGGCCGTCGCCGAGGACGGCTCGGTCACGGCGGCGGCGGAGCGGCTGCGGGTCGCCCAGCCGTCGATGTCGCAGCAGATCAGGGGGCTGGAGCGGGATCTCGGGGTGGAGCTGTTCACCCGCACCCCGACCGGGCTGACGCCGACCGTGGTCGGCCATGCCTTCCTGCGGGAGGCGCGGACGGCGGTGAACGCCGCCCGCCGGGCGGCCGAGACCGCGCGGGCCGACACCGCCGAACTGGTGGGTGAGCTGACGGTCGTGGTGCAGCTGGGCTTCGGCACCCGCCAGCTCCCCCACGCGCTCGGCGCGCTGCGCCGCCGCTACCCCCGGCTGGAGGTCACCCTCTCCGAGGAGCCCAGTGCCGCCGAGCTGGACCGGCTGCGCCGACGGGGCGTGCTGGACCTCGCCCTGATGGCGAGGTGCGACCGGACCCCCGCGGACGCCCACCACCTCGGCGAAGAGGAGTTCGTGGTGGTACTGCCCACCGGTCACCCCGAACTCGCCCAACAACGCGTCCAGTTGCGCCAGCTGAAGGGCGAGCCCTGGGTGCGCTTCGACCGGGACAGCGCGCTGGACGGTGTCCTCGTGGAGGCGCTGCGGGAGACCGACCCCGAGCCCAGCACGGTCGCCCGTGTCTCCCAGACCGCGACCGCCGTCCGCTGGGCCGCCCAGGGACTCGGCGTCACCCTCGTCCCCGCCTCGGCGGTCCCCCCGGGCCACGAGCACCTCGCCCGCCCGGTGTCCCCCGCCGTGGCCCAGCCCGTCATCGCCGTCGTCCGGAACCCTGCGGGCCCGGCGGAGACGGCCCTGCTTGAATTCCTCCGCCAGGAGAACTGGACCTCGGCGAATTCCCCCGCACCGGCCCCCTGAGCGGAATTCAGCCGGAATACCGCTCAGCCGCGCGGGAATTCCCCGCCGTCGACGACCAGATTACTGCCGGTCACCCAGCTCGCCTGGTCCGAGACCAGGAACAGGACCGCCCGCGCGATGTCGTCGGGCTGGCCGTCCCGCCCGAGCGGTACGACGGACCCGGCCCCCACCTGCGTCGGGTCCAGCCCAGCCCACTCCTCCTGCACCTTCGCGCCGCCGGGGGTGGTGACCCGGCCCGGAGTGACCGTGTTGACCCGCACCCCGGCCGGGGCCAGCTCGGCGGCCAGGCCCTTGCTGTAGTTCTCCAGCCCCGCCTTCGCCACCGTGTAGTGCAGGAGCGGTGGGACGGTGACGGACACCGCACTCGAGGAGACGTGCACGATCGCCCCCGACCCCCGCTCCCGCATGGCGGGTACCAGCAGCGAGTTGAGCCGCACCGAGGCCAGCAGGTTGAGGTTCAGCGCGTCGAGCCACACCTCGTCGGGGATGGCGGTGGCGGACCCGTAGGGGCTGGCGCCGCCCGCGTTGTGGACCAGGATGTCCACCCCGCCGAGCACGTCGACGGCCGCCGCCGCGAGGTCCTCCGCGCCCTGCCGGCTCCGCACGTCGGCCGCCACGAAGCGGACGCCGTCCGGCACCTCGTCCGGCTCCGTCCGGGCGGTGGTCAGCACCTCGGCGCCCGCCTCCAGGAGCCGGGCCACGACGGCCGCCCCGATACCGCGCGTACCCCCGGTGACCAGGGCCCGCTTTCCCTTGAGTTCCGGTGTTCCCGTCACGTTCCCGGTGGTGGCCATTTCCTCGGTCCTCTCCTCGGACGATTCCCGGCCGGCTTCTCGGCGGGTCGCTTCACCGTAGGACCGGAAAAGGGGCGGAATCAAAGACCGAATAGCAGCAGAGGGCATAGGGCTTTCCTATGCCCCGCCGCACGGACTACGCTTCCCAGTCCACCCGTGCGCGAGGGGAACCCTCGTGCGGGACGATACGAGGAGTTCTTCTTGGCCTGTGACCTGTGGCTGGTGCCGCTCGTGGACGTGCTGTGCCACACGCCGGACAACCCGTTCGCCGAGGAGCTCGCGGTCTACAACAGCGCGTTGGCCGCCGCCGGGCTCCCCCCGGTCCCGGTCTACCAGTACATGCCTGGCCTCAACGGCGAGGTCGCCCCCGTGGCCGGCTTCGACTACGACGCCCTGCACTTCCTGCGCCGCGTCCACCTCCTCCAGCTCTGCGGCCTGCCCGTCACCCCTGTGGGGGAACTGGGCGGCGATTACGAGCAGCTGCTCGAAATGTTTGAGTCAACCGCCCAGCAGTCCCACCTGGTCTGGCACTACGACCACGCCGGCGCCTACGTCCCCCTGGACTTCCCCCAGCCCCTCACCAACGACGAACTCCTGGCCGGGGGAGGCCCCTTGGGCTCCTCGCACGCCCTCCTGCGGGAGCTGGAGCAGGTCGCCCCGGCCCTCGGCATCGACCCCGCCAACCCGCCCGCCGCGCCGGTACCCCCCTCGGCCCCCACCGAGCTGGAGGAGCCCGCCGTACCGGCGCCCTACGACCCGAGCCCCTTCGCCCGCGAGCGGCACGTCTGGCTCGGCCTGCACGCCGCAGCCACCCGCTCCCTCGCCCAGGGCTCGATGATCGTCTTCAGTTGAGCGCCTCCCCCGGCGGCGCCTGCACCCCGTCGAGCAGCGCCGTCCGCAGCAGCCGCGTGTGCACGAACCGGTCCGGCGCGGTCGGCGGGAACCGCCAGCTCAGCGGCCACGTCTGCCCGTCCAGCGCCGGTACTGGGATGTAGCTCACCCGGTACGGGCCACTGGTGAGCCGGGTGACCTCGGCGGGCCACGCGTGGTGCGCGGTACTCCCCGGCGGGACCAGGAAATAGACACACCTGCGCCCGCTCCCCGACTCGATCACCGGCCCCGGATCGCCCCCGGTCATCCGGGCCATCCGGTCCGCGATGTCGCGGCCCCGGTCCCCGTCCACCCGCACCGCGTCGAACTGCACCCCGGCCTTGCGGAGTTGGATACCCATGGCGGGAATCCACTGGATGCCCGCGTGACTTTGCGTATTCATGCAATCAGTTTCGGCACGCGACGCTACGGTTTCCATGACTCTCCGTCGACCCGTCGGAACGGTCGGGAGTCGGAGGCAATCGTTGAAGCCCGGTTGAGTTCGGTTGAGTCCAGGGGTGATCGCAATGGCGCGAGCGGCGAACAAGGTGGCGGCGAGCGGGACGGCGCGGATGGTCGCTGCCTTCGCGAAGGCACGGCGGGAACAGATGGGCCTCACACAGGAGGAGTTGGGCGCCCTCATCGGCTACACCGCGTCCGCGATCAGCGCGATGGAGACGTGCGCGCAGCCCGCCAGCGACAAGATGCTGATGGAACTGGAGCGGGTGCTCGGAGATGGCATGGGCCTCTTCGAGCTGGCCCGGAAGTTCATCCTCATGGACAAGTACCCGCCGCAGTTCGCGGATTTCGCTCTCATGGAGGCGGAGGCGGTCACGCTGTCCTCCTACCAGACCTACGTGATCGACGGCCTGTTCCAGACCCGGGACTACGCACGTGCGCTGATCGGCAGCAGCTTTCCCAAGCTCACGGACCCCAAGCTGGAGGAACTGGTCGACGCCCGTCTTGCCCGGAGGAGCCTCTTCGATCGGGAACCGACCGCCATGATCGAGTTGATCCTCGACGAGACCGCGTTGAGGCGGCCGTTCGGTAGCTGGGAGATCCAACGAGAGCAACTTCACTCGCTCGCCGAGGACGCCGAGAGGGACAATGTCAGCATCCAAGTCCTGCCCCTGGACCGAGGGTTGAAGGGTAGCCACGCTGGGACAGCGGGCAACATGGTGCTTGTCGAGACGGAGGAACACCACCACGTGGTGTACCTGGAGAGCCAGGAGCAGAGTCAGCTAGTGAGCGACCCCGCAACTGTGGCGCAACTCAGCCACCGGTATGCGAAGATCCGCACACAGGCTCTGAGCCCGGAGGACTCGGTGAGCCTCATTCGAAAGTTGGCGGGAGAAGAGCGAACATGACCAGCACCCTGCGGTGGTTCAAATCGAGCTACAGCGACAGCACCGGTGGCCAGTGCGTCGAAACCGCGTACACCTGGCACAAGTCCTCGTACAGCGACGGCCAGGGCGGCCAGTGCGTCGAAGTCGCTTCCTGCCCCGACACCATCCACGTCCGCGACTCCAAGCAGAGCGACGGCCCCCTTCTCGCCGTAGCCCCCTCCGCCTGGACCACGTTCCTCACGGACGCGCGACGAGGCTGATCTCCGGCGGCCACAGCACGCCCGATCCCATCAACAGGGACGGGCCGAGGTGGAGCGGGCACACCGGCAGGGATGGCCGGTTGTGCCGCCGTACCTCGAACACCGCGGGGTCCCCGCACTCGGACGCCTCGCCGTAGGGCCCCCCGCACAGCTGCCGGTCGTTGCTCATGGACAGGATTCCACCGCGCCGGACAGCGGAACGCCCGCCGGACGCGCCCATAGGGCGGACCGGCGGGCGTACCCGCGTACCGGCAGTGCGGCCTAGAGGAACGAGTTGATCTCGATCGTCTCGTCACGGCCGGGGCCGACACCGATCGCGGAGATCGGCGCGCCGGACATCTCCTCCAGCGCCTTGACGTAGTCCTGCGCGTTCTTCGGCAGGTCGGAGAAGGACTTCGCCTTGGTGATGTCCTCGGACCAGCCGGGCAGGGTCTCGTAGACCGGCTTCGCGTGGTGGAAGTCGGTCTGCGAGTAGGGGAGTTCCTCGACCCGCTTGCCGTCGATCTCGTAGGCGACGCAGACCGGGATCTCCTCCCAGCCGGTGAGCACGTCGAGCTTGGTGAGGAAGAAGTCGGTGAGGCCGTTGACGCGGGTGGCGTAGCGGGCGATCACCGCGTCGAACCAGCCGCAGCGGCGGTCGCGGCCGGTGGTGACACCGCGCTCGCCTCCGATGCGGCGCAGCGCGTCGCCGTCCTCGTCGAACAGCTCGGTCGGGAACGGACCGGCGCCGACCCGCGTGGTGTACGCCTTGAGGATGCCGATGACCCGGCTGATCTTCGTCGGACCGACGCCCGCGCCGGTGCAGGCACCGCCGGCGGTCGGGTTGGAGGAGGTGACGAAGGGGTACGTGCCGTGGTCGATGTCGAGCAGGGTGCCCTGACCGCCCTCGAACAGCACGACCTTGTCGTCCTCCAGCGCCTGGTTGAGGACCAGGACGGTGTCGGCGACGTAGGGCTTGAGCTGCTCCGCGTAGCCGAGCAGTTCCCCGACCACCTGGTCGGCGGCGATGGCGCGGCGGTTGTAGAGCTTGGTGAGGATCTGGTTCTTGACGTCGAGCGCCGCCTCGACCTTCTGGGTGAGGATCGACTCGTCGTAGAGGTCCTGGACCCGGATGCCGACGCGGTTGATCTTGTCGGCGTAGGTCGGGCCGATGCCCCGGCCGGTGGTGCCGATCTTCCGCTTGCCGAGGAAACGCTCCGCCACCTTGTCCATGCTGACGTGGTAGGGCGTGATGACGTGCGCGTTTCCGCTGAGCAGGAGCTTCGACGTGTCGACGCCGCGCTCGTTCAGACCGCTCAGCTCGGAGAGCAGGACCGACGGGTCGACGACGACGCCGTTGCCGATGACCGGCGTACAGGAGGGTGAGAGGATTCCGGAGGGGAGGAGGTGGAGCGCGTACTTCTGGTCGCCCACGACGACCGTGTGGCCGGCGTTGTTGCCGCCCTGGTAGCGCACTACATAATCCACCGAGCCACCGAGCAGGTCGGTCGCCTTCCCCTTGCCTTCGTCACCCCACTGAGCACCGAGCAGCACAAGTGCGGGCACGCGCGTACACCCCTTCCGGGCGGGGCATGTCCATGGTCGGGGTATGGGCGTATGGTTCATCGCCGCTTACCACCGCGACCGTCTTCGGCCGCGCGACCGTCGGACCGGATGCCCCGGAATAGACGAAGCCCCTGGCGCAATAGCGCAAGGGGCTCTTGCACAAAGATGCTACCCGAGGAAGCGAGGCAGGACCGAGGTGGCGACTTCCGCGACGTCCGATCAGCTCCTTGTGATCATCGATCCGCTGGCCCGGCACACGGACGGGGAGTCCGTGCGGATAGCGAAAGACGTGCTCAGCGCGGGGGCGGCGGCGAAGGTGTGTCTCCCGGACGGGCCGGAGGAATTCGCCCGCGCGCTGGGGCGGCGCGGGTCGCGGCGGCCGGTGGTCATCGGGGACGATCGAGCGCTTGTTCGAGCGGTGGAGTTGCTGCACCGGCACCGGGAGCTGGCCGGATGTGCGCTGTCCGTGGTGCCGGTCGGGTCGGCGGGACTGGCCCGCTCCCTCGGCGTGCCGGGCGGTCCGGTCGCCTCCGCGCGGGCGGTGCTGGAGGGCGTGTCCCGGCAACTGGACCTCCTGGTCGACGACAGCGACGGCGTGGTGCTCGGCTCGCTGGGCATACCGCCCGCGTCCGTGCCCGCCGAACCGGTCGGCGTCGGCGCCCGCCCCTGGCTGCGCACCCTGGTCCGCACCCTCGCCGCCCGCCCGGCCCGGCTCCGGGTGGAGGTCGACGGGGTCACGGTCATCGACCTGGACCGGCCGGTGGAGTCGGTGTCGGTGACGCCGGGGGTGCGCGGGGTGGCGGAGGTGGAGATCCGCCCGGTGTCCCTGGGCGCCGAGTCCTCCCCCGTCCGCTCCTGCGGGCGCACGGTCACCGTGACCGGCGAGGACTTCCACTACCGGGCCGACGCGGAGACCTCCGGTCCGGTGCGGCGGCGTACCTGGCGGGTGGCGGAGGGGGCTTGGGGGCTGGTGGTGCCGGCGCCGTGAGTCAGCCGGGATGGGGAGCTTCTCGCCGAACGGGGCCGCGCTGACGGGTTCTCGTCATTCCGGTGGCGGGATCATGCCGTTCACGCTCCTCGCCGGACGGTGCCTGCTACCTGTGGGGGGCGGGGGGAACCAAGGGGGAAGCATGAAGTCGAAGCTGTTGGGGGCCGGGGTGGCCGTGGTCGTGGCGGGGGCCGCGCTCGGAGGCTGTTCCATGCAGAACAAGTCGGCGACGTCCCAGTACGGGATCGACGCGAAGGTGACCGCGCTGAGCGTGACGACCAGGGGCGGCAACATCGACGTCGTCCCAGGCGAGGGCAGCGGCGCCCGCGTCACGGAGAAGATCCGGTACGCCGGCGACAAGCCCCGTACCGAGCACTCCGTGAGCGAGGGGCGCCTCACCCTGACCGCCCCGAGCTGCCACGACTGCGGGGTGAACTACACCGTCTCCGTACCCCCAGGCACGACCCTGGCCCTGGACACGGACGGCGGCAACATCACCGTCCGGGAGATCGACGGCGCGATGAAGGCACGGACGGGCGGCGGGAACGTACGCGTGACCGACACGGCCCCCAGGACCCTCTCCGCCCGGACGGACGGCGGCAACATCGAGGCGTCCCTGACGAAGCCCCCGACGACCCTGGACGCGGAATCAGGCGGCGGGAACGTCGAGGTCAGCCTCCCGCGCACCCCCTACGCCGTCGACGCCAGCACCGCCGGCGGGCGCAGCACCGTCTCGGTCCCCACCGACCCGTCCTCACCCCACCACGTGACCATCCGCACCGGCGGCGGCAACATCGACGTCAACCTAGCGCCCGACTCGTAAGGGTGAAGTTCCGGGCGGCGGCCCGGCCGGACAAACACCGTTGCGGTACCGCCGTCCAGCCGCCCAGACTGTCCCGATGCTGATCCGACGCGAAGAGCCCGCCGACGAGCCCGAGGTGCGCACGGTCACCGCCGCCGCGTTCGCCGGGCCGGACACGCCGGACCCCGTCGAGGCCCGCCTCCTCGACCAGTTGCGGACCTGCGGGGCCTGGCTCCCGGCGCTGTCACTGGTCGCGGCCGGTGACCAGGGGGAGATCGCCGGGCACGTCGTCTGCACCCGCGGGCACGTCGCTACCCGCCCGGTCCTCGCCCTCGGCCCCCTCAGCGTGCACCCGGCCCACCAACGCCGGGGCGTGGGCCTGGCCCTGGTCCACGCCGTACTGGGCGCGGCGGACGCGACCGGGGAACCCCTGGTCGCCCTGCTCGGCAACCCCGCGTACTACACCCGCTTCGGCTTCCGCCCCGGCACGGACCTGAACATCACCCCGCCCGACCCCCACTGGGGCGACCACTTCCAGATCCGCACCCTGACGACGTACGAACCGGCCCTGCGGGGCGCTTTCGCCTACCCCGACCCGTTCAACCACCTCTGACTCTCCTGGCTCAGGACTGGCACCGGGGATTCGAGGGCTCCCGAACCACCCCGCGTTCCACCATTCCCGAACACCATTGGCGTCCTTGGCCCCCCACCGCCCCACGACATCGACCGCCCTCTGTACATACACGCTCCGTAGCGTCACCGTTACCTCGACGGATATCGCGCCCGCGCCGCACCGCAGCGGCATCCCGCAGATTCGGAGGGCACCATGGCAACAGCGTGGGTCACCCGCGACCCCGAGCACGACGAGCCCACCCGCGATCCGCGGGACTACGTGACGCCGGAGGTGTGGGACCGCGAGGTCACCCTCCTCATGCGCGACAACCCGTTCGCCAAGGTGATGGCCGAGCGTCTGTTCGCTGCCGCCGTCTCCTACCTCATCACCGCCATGGAGAAGTGGGGCCAGGGTCTTGAGCTGTGCTGCGGCAGGATCGTGGACATCGCCGTGCACACGTTCATCCTGGACACCCGCAACTACCGGGAGTTCTGCGCCCGCCACTTCAACGGCGGCTTCCTCGAACACATCCCGGAGATCGCCTTCAAGCACGACGGCTCCGTCGAACGCACCGCGCACATCATCGCCGCCAACGGCTTCCCCGTGGACTGGTCCCTGTGGGAGGCCGATTACGCCAAGTGTGGTCCGTGCAGGCCCGGTTCGGACTGCCACTGAGCCGGTAGGGCCCCACAGGCCCGAGGCCGCCACCGGACGGCCTCGCGCCTTTTCACGGGCATATGTGACCGTTTTCGGTCTTCCGGGGCCGTCGCGGAGGGCAGCCGGGTAGCTTGGCGGCTCCGGAAACGCACCTGCCCCGGAGGGCCCATATGACCAGCGCCGCCCCTGCGACCCCGGCAGAGTACTGGGACAAGTACCGGCCCTACCGGGGTCAGGGGGAGGAGCCGCGGCCGGTGGCCGAGCGGTTCGAGTGGACCGGGGTGTCCGGGCAGGGGCCCGGTGCCGAGGTGCTCGGGCAGCCGGACAGCGCGCTTGATCTGGGGCCGGCCGAGGGGGAGAACGCCGCGTTCCTCGCGCGCCGGGGCGTGCGGGTGACGGGGGTGGACTTCTCGGCCACCCAAGTGGCCCGCGCCCAGCGGTTCTGGTCCGACCTGCCGGGGTTGCGGTTCGTGCACGCCGAGGTCTGCGCGTTCCTCGCGGCCGACTCCCGTCAGTGGGACGCCATCTACTCGACCTGGGGCGCGGTCTGGTTCACCGACCCCGATGTCCTCTTCCCTCTCGTCGCTCAACGGCTGCTGCCGGGTGGCGTGTTCGCCTTCTCCCACCGTGAGCCCATCGTGGGGCAGTACGGCGCGCAGGAGATGGGCGGGCGGTGGCTGGAGGGGAGGTCCAACGAACTGGTCGTCCATCGTTGGCAGTTCACCGCCCCCCAGTGGTCCGACCTCCTCAAGCGCCATGGCTTCCTCGACGTCCAGGCCGAGGTCGTCCCCGGTCAGGAGCCTGGAGAACTCGGCACGCTGATCGTCCGGGGTACTCGGCCCTCGGGCGACGGTCACCTCTAGCTAGAACGCCAGTTGGGTGATCTCCTCGGTCACCACCGCACACGCGTCCGCCGCCGGGTCGATCAGCGGGAAGTGGCCCACGTCCTCCAGCAGCGTGACCCCGACGACCTCACCGGCCCTGGCCGCCGCGTCCGCGAAGGACTCCGCCACCGCGTAGGGGACGACGTCGTCGGCACGGCCCTGCACCAGGGTCGTGGCGATACCCGTCGGGAGGAGCAGGGCCGGGTCCGCGTGCGGGGCGCGCTCCGCGAACTCGTCCTGTGTGCCCAGGAGTTGCACGGCGGCACCGGCGCAGACATCCAGCTTCGCCGCCATCCCCAGATCCGCGATCGGCGCCAGCGCGACCACCCCGCGCAGAGGTGCCGGGCGGGCCGTGCGCCAGGGCGAGCCGGCCGGCAGTACGTGCCGCGCGGCCGCCCACAGCGCGAGGTGGCCGCCCGCCGAATGCCCGGTGAGCACCGTCCGCCGGGCGTCCGCACCCGGCAGCGCCTCGCGGGCCAGCTCAGGCAGCGCGTCCAGCGCGGCGGCGATGTCGTCGAAGGTCTCCGGCCAGCGGCCCGCCGGGGGTACGGGCGACGGCTCCCCACCCGTGCTCTGCGCCGGGATGTCGGGCCCGCCGCGCCGGTACTCCACGTTCGCCACGGCGAAACCGCGCCGCGCCAGGAAGTCCGCGAACGGCGTGATGTGCCGCCGGTCGTACCGGGCCCGCCACGCCCCGCCGTGCAGGAGCACGACCAGCGGCGCGGACGCCACCTCCGTGCGCGGGGCGTAGAAGTCGATCACCTGGTCGGGGTGTTCCCCGTAGGGGGCGCTCGCGTCGGGGTCGACGGGCGGATGGGAGAACGCCGACTCCTCCTCGGCGGCACGGGCTGCGCTTGCGTCCTCCGGCATGCTCCAACCTTCCGGCTGTGTAAGGGGTTTGGCGGACCAGGGCCACGGTGGGGATTCGGCCGTTGGCCGGGACGGTATCAGGCCCGTGACGTGCGCGGACACGGGGATGTCACCCAGGGTGAGGCAAAGGGGGGCTGTGCGGAGTTCGTCCCTCCGCACAGCCCCCCGGGTGCCCCCGCGTCTACGCCAGCACTTCCCCCAGCACCCGCGCCGCCCGCTCCGCGTCCGCGAAACCGATGTACAGCGGGGTGAAGCCGAAGCGGAGCACGTCCGGGTGGCGGAAGTCGCCCACCACGCCCCGGTCGATCAGCCGCTTCATCACCTCACCGGCGTCCGCGCAGCGCAGCGCCACCTGGCTGCCCCGCTCCTCGTGCCGCGGCGGCGTCACACACTCCACCCGGCCGGGCCCGGTGTACGCGGTCACGCAGTCCAGGAAGAAGTCCGTCAGCGTCAGCGACTTCGCGCGCACCGCGTCCACGGACACCCCGTCCCACACCTCCAGCGCCGCTTCGAGCGCCAACATGGAGAGGATGTCCGGCGTGCCGACCCGCCCGCGCCGCGCACCCGGCACCGGGGAGTACTCGGGGTTCATCCCGAAGGGTTCGGCATGCGAGTTCCACCCCGGCAGGGGCGAGTCGAAACGGTCCTGGAGATCGCGGCGGACATACAGGTACGCGGGCGAACCGGGGCCGCCGTTCAGGTACTTGTAGGTGCAGCCGACCGCCAGGTCCACCCCGTGCGCGTCCAGCCCGACCGGCAGCGCGCCCGCGCTGTGACACAGGTCCCAGACGACCAGCGCACCGGCGCCGTGCACGGCCGCCGTCAGCGCGGGCAGGTCGTACAGGCGGCCGGTGCGGTAGTCGACGTGGTTCAGCAGCACCGCCGCCGTACGCGGGCCGAGGGCGGCCGGGATCTCGGCGGGGGCCAGCGCGCGGAGGGCACAACCCGTCATCCGGGCGGCCGAGTCGGCGATATAGCCATCCGTGGGGAACGTGGTCGCGTCGACCAGGATCTCGTCCCGGCCCTCCCCCGCCATCCGGACGGCGGCCACAAGTGCCTTGTACACGTTGACACTTGTCGAGTCGCCCACCACGACCTGGCCCGGACCGGCGCCGATCAGCGGGGCGATCCGGTCACCGATCCGCTCCGGCGCGGTCCACCAGCCCGACTCGTCCCAGGAGCGGATGCGCAACTCGCCCCACTGGCGGGCCAGTACGTCCCGCATCCGGTCGGGGACGTGCGCGGGGAGCGCGCCGAGGGAGTTGCCGTCCAGGTAGACGCCGTCGTCGAGGACGAACCGGTCGCGCAGTCCGGCGAGTGGGTCGGTCGCGTCCAACTCCTCGGCACGCAGGGTCAGTTCCGTACGGTCAGACATGGGACCTCGCCGTCCACAGCTCGGGGAACACGTTCTTGCGGGCCCGCTTCTCCAGCCAGGCGACTCCCGCGGAGCCGCCGGTGCCGGCCTTGGAGCCCATCGCGCGGCGGGTCGCCACCAGGTGGTCGTTGCGCCAGCGCCAGACCAGTTCGGCGACGTTCGTCAGCGCCTCCCCGAGCCGGGCGAGGTCGGTGTCGGGGTCACCGGAGTACACGGCCGTCCAGGCGGCCTCGACCGCGTCGACGGGCTCGTACCGCCGGGACACGTCCCGGTTCAGCACCTCGGCGGGGACGGCGTGCCCGCGCCGGGCGAGGAGCCGTACCGCCTCGTCGTACAGGCTCGGCTCGTGCAGCGCCTTCTCCAGCTCGGCGTATGTGCGCGGGGTGCCCCGGTGCGGGACGAGCATCGACGCGGACTTGTCGCCGAGCAGGAACTCCATCCGGCGGTACATCGCCGACTGGAACCCCGATCCCTCCCCCAGGGCGGAACGGTAGGAGTTGAACTGGGCCGGGGTGAGCTGGGCCAGCGGACGCCAGGACGCGTTCAGCGCGTCCAGCTCGCGTACGGAACGCTTCAGCGCGGCGATGGCGGTGGGCACGTCGTCCGAGCGGAGCGCCGTCGCGGCGGTCTCCCACTCGTGCGTGATCACCGTGAACCACAGCTCCATCACCTGGGTCGTGACCAGGAAGACCATCTCTCCGGGGTCGTCGGAGAGGGTGTGCTGGAGGTGGGTGAGCACGTCGGCGCGGACGTAGTCCTCGTACGGCGTCGTACCGGCGAAGTCGAGATGCGGGGTCTCGGGCTCAGCGGCCTCTTCGGCGGCCTGGGAAGGGGGGTGAGCCTGGTGGGACATCGCTGTCTCCTGTTCGCACTCCGGGTAGCGGTCCGCCCCTGCCGATCCCGGCACGGGGGCCCCGGTCCCCAAGCGGAATCCTCCGCAATCACCTGGGATACGGCAAGCGGCGCCGGGCTGGGGTCGGGGGGTGGGCTGGCTCCGCGGGGCGGCCTGCGGGCCGGATCGGGACGCTTGCTGACCGTAAAAGATCGTTCTCTTTCTGAGTGAGATCACCTAGGGTCACGGACGGGGCGGGAGTGACCGAAGGTGTCACCGGGGCACGGGGGATCGCGCGTATCAGGGGAGGGGTGTGAGCTGTGCTGTGCGCGGTCGTGGGGGCGGGGTCGTGACCTCGGTGGAGGTCCGGGCGCGACTCACGGGGGTTCCCGTACGGGTCCGGAAGGGTGGGGCCCGGTGGGTGGTGCCGCTGGTGTGGACCGTGGGGCTCGGGCTGTGGGGGTTGTCGCGGCGGAACAGCGTGTGGCGGGACGAGGCGGCGACCTGGCAGGTGGCCCGCCGCTCGACGGCCGAGATCTGGCACCTGCTCGGGCAGGTCGACGCCGTACACGGCCTGTACTACCTGCTGATGCACGCCCTCTTCACCTGCTTCGGCCCCGGCACCACGACGCTCCGCCTGCCCTCCGTCCTGGCCGTCGCGGTCGCGGCGGCCTGCGTCACGCTGATCGGACAGCGGCTCGCCGGTGACGTGGCCGGGCTGGGCGGGGGCCTGACCCTGGGGCTGCTGCCGGCCGTGCAGTTCCACCTCCAGGAGGGCCGGCCGTACGCGCTGGTCATGGCCGGGGCGGCGGTCTCGACCCTGCTGCTGGCGGACCTGCTGGAACGTCCCGCGCGCCCGACCCGGTGGACCGCGTACGGCGTGACGCTCCTGCTGTGCGGTCTGCTGAACTGGCTCTCGCTGCTGCTGCCCGCCGCGCACGCGGTGACGCTGTGCTGGACGCGGGCCGGGCGGGATACGTGGGTCCGCTGGGCGGTGGCCACGGCGGGCGCCATGTCCGGGACGGCGCCGCTGATCCTCTTCAGCCGGGGCCAGTCCGAGCAGATCTCCTGGATACCGCCCCTGACCTGGCCCATGCTGATCGGCCCGGCGGTCCTGCTGGCGATCGGCACCCTGGGGGCCCTGCTGGACCGTCCCCGGCCGGGTCACCCCGCACTCGCGGCCGTGGCGCTGCCCCTACTGGCGGTCCCCCTCCTCGCCCTGGCGGGGATGTCCCTGGTCAAGCCCCTGTTCCTGGACCGCTACATCCTCTTCGGCCAGCTCGGCCTGGCCCTGCTCATCGGCGCGGCGCTGGGCCGGGCGACCGGCGCGGCGGCCCCGCGCCTCCCCCGGGCCTCGAAGCTGATCCTCCCCCTGGCCCTGACGGCGGCCCTGGCCTCTCTCCTCCCCTACTCCCTGGCCAGACGCTCTCCCGAGAGCCGCGTGGACGACGTGCTGTCGGCCGCCGACCGCGTCCAGCGCCTGGGGCGCCCCGGCGACGCGGTCCTCTTCATCCCGGCCGCCCGCCGCGACACGGCCCTGGTGTCCCCCGGCGCCTTCGCCGGCCTGCGGGACATAGCCCTGGTGGAGTCCCCGGCGGCCTCGGGCACCCTGAAGGGCGTGGAGGCGGACCCGACCGCCATAACGGCCGCCATCTGGCACTGCGCCCGAATCCTGCTGGTCACCGACGCGGCGGGCGTGGCGAAGCCGGCCTCGGCCGGCCGGGACCGGGCCAAGAGGGCCGCCCTGCGCAGGTACTTCACGCCGGTCGCGGACGAGACGGTGCGGGGCCGCAGAGTGACGGTGTACGAGCGCCTCCCGGGCCCCGGTGAGGGCTCGTCCCCTAGTGGCAGACTTCAGCCATGACTACGCACAAGAACCTGCTCGGCGGCCCCGACCCGACCTACCTGCCCGAGAACGAAGAGGCGTACCGCCTGCTGGACGCGGACTCGCTGGCCCCGGCCGAGGTCGTGGCGAAGTACCCCACGTTCTCACCGGCCTGGGCGCTGCTCGCCGACGACGCCTTCGAGGCCGGCCGCGTGGTCGAGTCGTACGCCTACGCCCGCACCGGCTACCACCGCGGCCTCGACGCCCTGCGCCGGGCCGGCTGGAAGGGCCACGGCCCCATCCCCTGGTCCCACCGCCCCAACCAGGGCTTCCTCCGCTGCCTCGCCGCCCTCGCCCGCGCGGCCGACGCCATCGACGAGAAGGAAGAGGCCGACCGCTGCTGGCAGTTCCTGCAGGACAGCAGCGAGGAGGCGTACGCGGAGCTGCGGCGGTAGGCTCCGCCGGTTCGACGGCGGCCCGGCTCCGGCCCGGTGGACCGGCTCGTCACGGGTGCCGTGGCGGGCCGGACCTCGCGTGCCGGCCTGGCCGGTCGGGACAACCCGGTCGAGTGCGGCCCCCTCGGCCCCCCTGGCCCCTCAGGCCCGCGCGGCCGGCTCGGCCTCTCCGCCCTCCAGCGGCGGCGTCGTCAGGCTGCAGTGCATCCTGCACTCCGGGCGGGGGCAGTCGGGGGTGGGGCGTCGGTGGATCTGGGTGAAGGAGAGGAACGCGCCCAGGACGAGGACCGCCGCGCAGATCGGCATCGCCTTGTCGAAGGAGCTGTTGAAGGCGGCCGGGACGCGGTACGCGTCCGGGCCCATGCCGGTCAGCAGGGGGAGCGCGGCCACCGCGACCAGGCCCGCCGCCCGCGCCGCCGCGTTGTTGATGCCGCTGGCCAGACCCGCGCGGGCGGTGTCCACGGAGGCCAGGACCGTGGCGGTCAGGGGGGCCACCAGGGTGACCATGCCGGTGCCCATGACCAGCAGCGCTGGGAGCACGTCCGTCAGGTAGTCCGCGTCCGGGCCCACCCGCGTCATCAGCAGCAGCGCCGCCGCGCACAGAAGGGGGCCGACCGTCAGGGGGAGGCGGGGGCCCGTGCGGTCCGCGAGGGCGCCCGAGCGGGAGGAGAAGAGCAGCATCAGGACCGTCGGCGGCAGCAGGGCCGTACCGGCCGCCAGGGGGGAGTAGCCCGCCACCACCTGGAGCTGGAGCGCGGTGAGGAAGAAGAAGCCGCCGAACGCCGCGTACACGCACAGCGTGACCAGGTTGACCGCGGTGAACTGGCGCGAGGCGAAGATGTCCGGCGGGAGCATCGGGTTGGGCCGGTGGCGCTCCACGTACACGAAGGCCACCGCGGCCGCCACACCCGCCGCCGCCGTCACCCACACCGCGGCGGACGCCGAGCGCGCCTCGATCAGCGCGTACGTCAGCAGCGCCAGCGCCGCCGCGCACAGCACCGCCCCGAGCACGTCGAACCGCCCGCGCGCCGGCCCCGCGTCGGACTCGGGCACGTGCCGCAGCGCCACCGGTACGCAGATCAGGGCGAGCGGCACGTTCAGCAGGAACACCCAGCGCCAGCCGGGCCCCTCCACCAGCCAGCCGCCCAGGAACGGGCCGATCGCGGCCCCGACCCCGCCGAACCCCGACCACAGCCCCACCGCGCGGCTGCGGTCGTCGAGGTGGAAGGACGCCTGGATCAGTGCGAGCGACCCCGGCGTGAGCAGCGCCCCGCCCACGCCTTGCAGGGCGCGGGCGAGGATCAGCACGTTCGCGTCGGGAGCCAGCCCGCACATCAGGGAGGCCGCCGCGAACCACACCACGCCGATCACGAAGACCTTGCGCCGCCCGTACCGGTCCCCCAGCGAACCGCCTAGCAGGATCAGCCCGGCCAGCGTGAGCATGTACGCGTTGACCGTCCACTGGAGCGCGGCGAGGCCGGCGTCGAGGTCGCGGCCGATGCGGGGCAGCGCGACATTGACGACGGTCGAGTCCAGCAGGGCCATGCTGGAACCGAGGACGGTGGTCAGCAGAATCCACCGGCCCTTGGGGGACGCCAGCCGGACATCGGGCATGTCACCAGGTATACCCCCTGATACCCGTAGGGGGCCCGGCCCCTGTCGTGACAGGATGCCGGACCCCCCAGGGACCCGTAGGGGTCACGTCATCTTGTTGCCCGCCGACCGGAGGTTGTTCGCGGCGACGACGACACGCGCCGCCATGCCCGCCTCGGCCAGCTTGCCCCAGGTGCGCGGGTCGTACTGCTTCTTGTCGCCGACCTCGCCGTCGACCTTCAGCACACCGTCGTAGTGACGGAACACGTGGTCGGCGACCGGACGGGTGAAGGCGTACTGGGTGTCGGTGTCGATGTTCATCTTCACGACGCCGTTCTCCAGCGCGGTGCGGATCTCCTCCTCGGAGGAACCGGAACCGCCGTGGAAGACGAAGTCGAACGGCGACTGCTTGCCGAACTTGGCGGCGACGCCGTCGTTCAGCTCCTTCAGCAGCTCCGGGCGGAGCACGACGTTGCCCGGCTTGTACACGCCGTGCACGTTGCCGAAGGACGCGGCCAGCAGGTAGCGGCCCTTCTCGCCCAGGCCGAGCGCCTCGGCGGTACGGATCGCGTCGTCGACGGTGGTGTAGAGGGAGTCGTTGATCTCGTGCGTGACGCCGTCCTCCTCACCGCCGGTCGGAGTGATCTCGACCTCCAGGACGATGTTCGCGCGGCGGGCCTGCTCCAGCAGCTCCTGGGCGATCCGGAGGTTGTCCGCGAGGGTCTCGGCGGAGCCGTCCCACATGTGCGACTGGAACAGCGGGTTGCGGCCGGCCTTCACGCGCTCCTCGGAGAGCGAGAGCAGCGGGCGTACGTAACCGTCCAGCTTGTCCTTGGGACAGTGGTCGGTGTGCAGCGCGATGTTGACCGGGTACTTCTCGGCGAGGATGTGCGCGTACTCCGCGAGCGCGACCGCGCCGGTCACCATGTCCTTGCTGTACTGGCCGCCGAGGAACTCCGCGCCGCCGGTCGAGATCTGGACGATGCCGTCGCTCTCCGCCTCGGCGAAGCCGCGCAGCGCCGCGTTCAGGGTCTGGCTCGACGTGACGTTGATGGCCGGGTAGGCGAACTTGCCTGCCTTCGCCCGGTCGAGCATCTCGTTGTAGACCTCGGGAGTTGCGATGGGCATCTGTCCGCTCCTCGTGTTGCGGGTTGGCGTTCTGCGATATGCGGCCCTGAACTGGACCCTGGGGGGCGACATCGGCGTCGGCCCCATCTTTCCAGACCTGCCCTGCCGGACGGTCTGACGGCCGGGGAAAAGTCCGGCGCCCGGCGGACCGTCAGTCCAGCCCCAGTTCATCCTTCGAGAAGGCGAACCGGTACGGAACGCCCGCCCCGGACTCGATCTTCTCCGCCGCCCCGGTCGCCCGGTCCACGATCGTGGCGACCCCGACGACCTCCGCGCCGGCCTCCCGCACCGCCTCCACCGCCGCCAGCGGCGAACCACCGGTGGTGGAGGTGTCCTCGACGACCAGCACCCGGCGGCCCGCGATGTCCGGACCCTCCACCCGGCGCTGGAGACCGTGCGCCTTGGCGGCCTTGCGGACCACGAACGCGTCGAGCTTCCGCCCGCGCGCGGCCGCCGCGTGCAGCATCGCGGCGGCCACCGGGTCGGCGCCCATGGTCAGACCGCCCACCGCGTCGAAGTCCAGGTCGGCGGTGAGGTCCAGCAGCACCTGGCCGACCAGCGGGGCGGCCTCGCCGTCCAGGGTGACGCGGCGCAGGTCGACGTAGTAGTCGGCCTCCAGGCCCGAGGAGAGGGTCACCCTGCCGTGCACCACGGCCTTGTCCTTGATCTGCTGGAGCAGTCCGTCACGTGTGCCTGACGGCATCACTTCGTTCACGTCCGTCGTCATACCGCCCAGCTTAGAGGCGGCGCCAGGTCCAGGTCGTGGACGCCTCCAGCGGCTCCAGGGGGGTGACCAGGCGCTGGGCGGTGTTGAGCCCGTCGGGCGGGCCGGTCTGCGGCTCGACGCACACGGCGGCGTCCTGCTCGTCATAGACGACCGCCCACCGCTCACGGCTGGCCACCTTCAGCTCCAGCTGTCCGGGCCAGGTCAGGGTGACATCGACGCCGTCGGGCATCCCGAAGCAGTCGTCCCAGGGGCCGGGCCGAGGCTCGACCCGGTTGCCGGTGGGCAGGTGGTCCTCGCCGCGCTCCTCCTGCCAGGCGGGGCGGAAGTCGATCGTCACGTCCTCGCCGCCGAGGTTCCGGTTGAACCAGGGGTGCCAGCCGAGCTGCGCCGGGAACGAATCCTCGTACGTCTCCACGGACATGGTCAGCGTCAGGCTGTCCTCGCCGAGGCTGACGATCTGCGTCACCTTGCCGGAGTGCGGCCAGGGGTCGGTCAGTTCGAACGTCAGCACCGCCTCGTCGGCCGACTTGCGCGCGGTGCGCCAGGCGCCGTCGCGCGCGGTGCCGTGGATGGCGTGCGGCGGGGAGTTGAGCGGCAGCTGCCGCAGAACCCCGCCGTCCAGGAACTGCCCGTTCCTGGTCCGCCCGCACCAGGGGACCATCGGGAAGCACCCGAACCGCTCCCCCTGCCGCAGCAGCTCCGTGCCCCCGACCAGCAGCCCGCCGATCCGTCCCCCGTTACCGGGCAGCACCCGTACCTCCGCGTCACCCGCGGCCAACGTGATCTCTCCGTCGCTCACGGAACCGACCCTACTGGGCCCTCGGGGGGGTGGGCGGGGTTGGGCACCGGAGTGATCGGGCATCGGGTCGCTCGGCGGGGGCGGCTGCGGTGGGGGGTCGCCTGGCGGGGGTGGCTGCGGTGGGTCGGCTGACGCGGCTCCGGCGCGGGACGGCTCCGCCGGGACGGCTGCGGCGCGGGGTGGCCCGGCCGGGGGGTGGCTGCGGCGCGGGGGGCTCGGCCGGTGCACGTGTCCGTGTGCTGCCCGAGCCCGCTGGGGCAGGGCCGCCCAGGCTGCCGCCGGGCTTTCGGCGGGAGTCGCGCACCGTCGAGAGGGCCCACCGCCGGGCCTTCGGCCACTTCGTAGCCGGAGCCGGGGTGCACCGCCGCGTCCGCGGAGCGGTCAGTGGCGCTTGCGGAGGGCTCGGGCCACCACGATCGCGGAGGCCACGGCCACGGCCGCCGCCGGGGCGGCCCAGCGGAAGGCCGGGTTGGCGGTGATGGTCTGGGGGGCGGGGACGGGGGCGTAACGGCCGCGCGGCGGGGCGTGGTCGACCTCCTCCGCGCTGCGGCCGATCATCGTCCGGCGGGCGTGGGCGGCCTCGGCCGGGGGCTCGGCCCGGACCTCCAGGCCGTCGGGGACGGTGTCAGGGATGGCGGCTGCCGTCTCGGGGTCCAGGGCGGGGGGAGGGAGTTCGGCTTCGGGGGCCTCTGGTGCTTCCGGGGCGTCAGCGGCCTCCGGGGCGTCAAGGGTTTCCGGGGCGTCAGGGGTTTCCGGGGGCTTCGGGGCTTCGGCGGCCTCCGGGGCATCCGGGGCCTCCGGGGCGGAGCCCGTTGCCAGGGTTTCCAAGGTGCGGGTCAGCAGGCGGTCGGCCGCCTGGGTCACCGCGTCGTCGGGGAGTTCCGCGAGGCGGCCCTCGGCCTTGGCGGTACCGCCGACCGTGACCGTCGTACCGCCCGTGGTGGTGGCCAGGCTCAGGGTGAGGGCGAGGGTGACCGTGCCGGCGCCCCGGGCCTCGGTACCGTCACCGCGCACCGCGTACGTACCGTCGGCACGCGCGCTCACCGCGAGAGTCCCCCGGTAGGTGACGGAGTGACCGCCGACCCGCAGCTTCAGCCGCCCGGCGACGGGCTCCGCCCCGGCGTCCTGCTGAAGACCCGGCACCGCGCGGGCCACCCTCGCGGCATCCGCGAGGGCCTCCCTGAGCCGGTCGGCCGGAACCGGAACGAAGACCTGGAGCTCCATGTTGGCCGAGCCTACCCAGCAGGGCCCGGAATGCACCTGCCCTCGCCCCGAACGGGTTCAGTACCGGGGATGTGCCAGCGTCGACGGGGGCAGGCCGGGGACGCGGGTGAGCCGGGCCGCCGCCACGTCCGCTCCCAGGTCCGACCCGGTCAGGGTGCGGGGCCGGGTCCCGTGGGGGTCGAGCCGGGGACGGGGGGCCTCGGTGCCCGGTGCCGCCAGCAGGAAACCCCAGTCGTGCGGGCTTCCGGAGGAGCCCGCCGAGCGGTCCGGTCCGGTGGCGAAACCGGAGTCGTGGCCCGGGACACGGTAGGGGGTCGCCGAGAAACCCGCCGCGCGCAGCGTCTCCGCGACCGTCCAGAAGACGCGGGGGCGCGCCGTCACCGGCCCGGCGTGCACGGCGAGGCGTCCGCCGGGGACGAGCACGCGGCGGGCGAGGCCGTAGAACTCCTGGGAGTACAGCTTGGTGCTCGCCGTGATGCCGGGGTCGGGGAGGTCCGCGAGGACCACGTCGTACCGCCCGGCCGGCGCCCGCCGCAGCCAGCTCAGCGCGTCCGCCGTGGTGACCCGCACGCGCGGGTCGTCCAACGCGTGGGCGTTGAGAGCGGAGAGACCGGGGTCGCGGCGGGCCAGCCGGACGAGGCCGGCGTCCAGTTCGACCACGTCCACCCGCGCGACCCCCCGGTGCCGCAGCACCTCCCGCGCGGCCAGCCCGTCCCCGCCGCCGAGGATCAGCACCCGCCGGTGCGGGCCGGACAGCGCGGGGTGGACCAGCGCCTCGTGGTAGCGCCGCTCGTCCCGGCCGCCGACGCGCAGCCGCCCGTCGAGGAAGAGGTCGAGCGGCCTGCCGTCCGTACCCCCGGCGAGGACCACCTCCTGTACGTCCGTCTGCGCGGCCACCCGCACGTCCGGCCCGTACACCGCGTGCCGGGCGGCCGCCTCGAAGTCACCGGCCAGAAAGGCGGCCGAGCCGAGCACCCCGAGCACCGCCAGCCCAGCGACGAGCAGCGTCCAGCGGGCGCGCCTGCTCAGGTCGCGGCGGAACAGCCCGAGCACCAGCGCGCTCCCGGCGACCACGTTGACCGACCCGGTGAGCAGCGCGCCGGTCAACTGGCCCAGGAACGGCAGCAGTACGAAGGGAAACGCCAACCCCCCGACCAGCGCGCCCACATAGTCCGCCGCGAACAGGTCGGCCACCGCCCCGCCCGCGTCCTGGCGGCGGATGCGCTGGATCAGCTCCATCAGCAGCGGCACCTCCGCGCCCACCAACAGCCCGATGGCAAGGGAGAATCCGACCAGCAGCCAGCGCGGCCCGTCCGCCCACACCCCGCCCCAGCCGCCGGTCCAGGCGAACACCGCGTACAGCGCCATCGCGCTGCACCCGCCGACCAGCGCCAGCGCGGTCTCGATCGCGCCGAACGCCACGGCCGCGCGCCAGCGGAGCCGTTTGGCGCCGAGCGAGCCGATGCCCATGGCGAACACCATCACCGAGAGCACCACGGACGCCTGGGTGACCGAGTCACCGATCAAGTACGAGGCGAAGGCGACGAGTTCGAGTTCGTACACCAGCCCGCAGGCCGCGCAGACGAAGACGCACGCGAGCACCAGGAACCGCCCGGTACCGGGCTCCACGGGGAGCCACGCGGGCTCGGTCCAGGGCGGGGCACCCGAGGACACGGGGGCGTGCGGATCGATCACGCTGCGACGTTACGTCACCGCAGCGGCACGCTTCGTCACCCACACGTGTGGAAACTCCCCGTCACCTGGTCCTGTTGGTTTATCAGGCGCCGTGCCCCGCCGGGATTCTCACCCCGACGTGCGTGCGGGTCGCCACCAACTGCCCGTCCTGCGGGTACGCGTGCCAGGTGCGCCAGCGGACCTGGCCCTCGTGCCGCTGGGCGAGCATCGCGGTGAAGGCGTGCGGGCTGCCGGGGAACACTCCGGCGAGTCCGTGCGGATGGTCGGAGACCAGGGCCAGCAACTCCTGGGCACGGCCCGCGAAGGAGCCCGGCGTGAGCAGCTCCACGCGCGCCGCGAACTCGTACTCCCAGTCGCCGACCCGCTTGGCGACGCCGAGGGGGAGCGGGGTGCTGGAGCCGGGCAGGCACGCGACCGTCTCCGAACAACTGCCCCTGTCCTCCTCAAGGAGAACCTGGTGCGAGGCGCCGAGCAGCCTCAACTGCATCTTCGCTCCGCTCAGTTCGAGATCGAGGGTGGCCAGGGCCGGGAGCGGTTCACGGCCGAGGGTCCAGGCGAGGTCGGCAGCGCGCGTATCGGTGTAGGACGTCTTCAGGGTCGTGAGCATGGAACGGCTCCGCTAACGCACGAGGAGAGGGGTGGTCCGGCGCACCTCGGTGGCACCGGGCGATTCGGCCAGTTCGACCCGGCTGGAGAAGCGGTGTCCGTCGGACGTACGAGGGCTTGAGGTGGTGTTTCAGAGGGAATCACGAACACTGGCCACGCCACAGCGTTTTTACCCAAGTTCGGAGGGTTTCCATCCCTCAGAGGGCTCCACAGCTCAACTGTTCAACTACGGCGTACGCCGGGCGCGGAGCGAGGGGCGCCGCCGGTTCGCGCGCCCTGGGCGCCGCCCCCTGGTCGATTCCGCCACGCGGGGGCGGCCGGGGACGGCCGGATATCACCGCCCCCGCGACCGCCGTCGTTCGGCGCGCGGCCGTGACCCCGCGCCGGCCGCGCGCCTCGGTGTCCCTGCCCTGCGGGCCCGGCTCAGCTGCTGCTTCCGCAGCCCCCGCCACCGCCGCAGGACGACCCACCCCCGCACGACGACCCGCCGCCGCAGGAGGAGCCCCCGCCGCCGCAGGACGAGTGCCCGGAGTGCCCGCTGTCGCCGCCGTGGTGACCACCGTGGTGACCGCCGTGGTGACCGCCCGAGGAGGACCCCGAGTCGCCGCCCGAGGAGGACCCCAAGTCCCCGCCCCAGACCCACCAGCTGGTCCCGCCGTCGTGCGTCCCCGAGGGCATCCTCGACGCCCCCGATCCGCCACGCAGCGGACGTCCCGTCCCCCGCGAGACCCGCTGCCACCCCCTGCGCCGCCGCGCCCGCACCCCGGCCGCACCGACCAGGACCACCACCACGACGAGGACGATGCCGAAGCCCATGGCGTCCCCCCTCCTTCCGTTCCCCGGAGCGACCCCCCGTGGGCGCCCCGTCCAGCCCCGCGCACCGCGCGGTGACCCGGAGATGCCCGCCCGCGAAGAGCGCCAAAGCCGAGTTGAGGAACTCCAGAGCTTGGGCGCAGGATGGCCGCCATGACCTCCACCGCGCGCCCGTACCTCAACCGCCGCCTCGCCGAGTTCGGGACGACGATCTTCGCCGAGATGTCCGCCCTGGCCACGGCCACCGGCGCGATCAACCTCGGCCAGGGATTCCCCGACACGGACGGCCCCGAGGAGATCCGGGAGGCGGCCGTACGGGCGCTGCGCGACGGCCGCGGCAACCAGTACCCGCCGGGCCCCGGCGTACCGGAGCTGCGCCACGCGATCACCGCGCACCAGCGGCACCGGTACGGCCTGTCCTACGACCCCGACACCGAGGTCCTGGTCACGGCGGGCGCCACGGAGGCCATCGCCGCGGCCCTGCTCGCCCTGGTGGAGCCGGGCGACGAGGTGGTGGCGCTGGAGCCGTACTACGACTCGTACGCGGCGAGCATCGCCATGGCGGGCGGGCGGCGGGTGCCGGTGACGCTGCGCCCGGCGGAGGGCCGCTTCCGGCTGGACCTGGACGAGCTGCGCGCGGCCGTCACCGGCCGGACCCGGCTGCTGCTGATCAACACCCCGCACAACCCGACCGGCACGGTCCTCACCCGGGAGGAACTGGCCGCGATCGCCGAGCTGGCGGTGGAGCGGGACCTGCTGGTGGTCACGGACGAGGTCTACGAGCACCTGGTCTTCGACGACGCCGAACACCTCCCACTGGCGGGCTTCCCCGGCATGCGCGACCGCACGGTGACGATCAGCTCGGCCGGCAAGACGTTCTCGTTCACGGGCTGGAAGGTCGGCTGGGTGACGGCGGCTCCGGCTCTGGTCAGCGCGGTGCGCTCGGCGAAGCAGTACCTGACCTACGTCTCCGCCGGCCCCTTCCAGTACGCGGTGGCGGAGGCCCTCGCGCTGCCCGACTCCTACTTCGACGGCTTCCGCCGCGACATGCTCGCCCGCCGCGACCTCCTCGCGTCCGGCCTGGCCGAGGCGGGCTTCGGCGTCTTCCGTCCCGCGGGCACCTACTTCATCACCACCGACATCCGCCCCCTCGGCGAGAG
Organism: Streptomyces sp. NPDC058459; assembly: GCF_042721685.1. NCBI lineage: Bacteria > Bacillati > Actinomycetota > Actinomycetes > Kitasatosporales > Streptomycetaceae > Streptomyces > Streptomyces sp. NPDC058459. The sequence goes on from NZ_JBHXLV010000011.1 coordinate 58,421, forward strand.
GGACGGCTTCGCCTTCTGCCGCGCCCTCCCCGAACGCGCGGGCGTCGTCGCCATCCCGAACGCCGTCTTCTACGACGACCGCGAGGCAGGCGCCCCGTTCGTCCGCTTCGCATTCTGCAAGCAGAAGGGTGTGTTGGAAGAGGCGGTTGCCCGCCTCATGCGATTGGCGGTCTGACGTGGGGCGCGAAAAGAGCGCCGCCGGTTCGCTCCGGGTGCGGGACCTGCTCCAGCCCCGCTCCGAAGCGACCACGGTTCACTCAGTGTCTTTGGGATGTCGCGGGGAGGCGTACACGAGGATCACGGTGGAAGTCTCCGCACTGACCAGGTAGCGCACTCGACCACCGCTGGTGACCTCGTACTCCCACTGGTCCAGGTCGGAACCCTTCCACACTTTGGTGGCGTGCCTGCCGCGCAACTGATGCTGGCGATTCCAGTTGGACCGGGTCAGGGGGTCGCTCCGGAGAGCGTCCAGGCAGCGATGCGCGCTCGGCAGGGCCACGCGACACAGTTCCTCCCAGCCCGTCACCGCCTCTGTGGTCCCGAAGACGACGTTCCACCCGTTGAGGGGCGGAACGCTCACTCGGTCTCCTTTCTTCGGGCTCACCCACGCACCTCGACCTGACCGAGGTCATCACCATCGAGCGGACGCAGCGATTCCCTGAGCTGCTCGGGATCGGCATTGATGCGTGCCGTGGCGCGCCAGGAGACGATCGCGCGGTGCACAGCCTCCCCCGCCCCTAGTTCGGCGGCGTCCGACAGCGCTTCAAGAAGCTCGACCGTGAAAGCCCGAACCTCTTCCGCGTCCAGGTGTCGCGCCCAGGGAAACACCTCGGGCAGGGCGAGGAGGAGCGCCCTGGCGCCGTCGTCCTGCTTCATCAGCGCAAGGAAAAGCCGCGAGGCGGTGGTCAGATTCTCCTCCACACCCTCCGCGCGTACAGCCGTGGTCAGCACCATGTCCGGCGCGTCCCGATGGGTGACCCGGAGCCGTCCCAGGGCAGCAGCTCTGGCGGCAACACCTTTGGGATTGCGGGAGAGATCGGTGAAGGAGACGGATTCCGTCTCTGCTCCCAGACGCACGGTAGACATAATCAGAGCTTACTCAGACCACGATCTGATTTCAAGGTGTCCGGCCTTCGATGCGCACGCCTTCACCTTCCGCAAGCGCCCGGGACTCCTCCAGCAGGCCACCGGCCGCCTGCGTCGCCTGGCGTCTTGACGGCACCCTTACGAGACCCGGGTGGGCGGTGGCCCTCGCGGTGGGCGTCGTCCGACGAGCGGGCCGGGATGTGCGGGGCGTCCGGTACGGCGACGGCCGGGGGCCGGGGCGCGAAGA